>JAEWKG010000079.1 GCA_023386135.1 Pseudomonadota bacterium
TACCAACTGAGCTAAGCCGGCGGACCAGCGGTCCGCGCGCGCTTTGCGTCAAAGCGCTCCGAAGGTCCAGCCTTCGGTCTGCGCGATGGCGTCGGTCATCTCGGGCGGGCGCCAGTATGCGGGGATGTGCGCGACCGAGCGGAGCCACGCGGCGGCGAGCAGCGCGTCGGAACGGTGGTCGTCGATCGGGCCACGTCCGCGCACCGGCTTGCCGCCGGTTGCGGCCAGCGCGTCGTTGAGTTCGGCAAACGTCCTGAGCTTGCTCCGGCTGGCGGTGCGGCCGGCCGCGATGGCAGCGATGGTGGTGTAGATCTCGCCCGCGACCGACCCGTGCTCTGGCAGTGGATCGAACGGCCACAGCACGATCTTGCCGTCGAGCCGATGCAACACCCGCATACCGGTGAGGCTGGCCTTGCCGACCTGGCTCGCGCCGACGAGGTTGAAGTTGCTGGTCGGCCGGCATCCCAATGCAATCTGGCCGAGGCGCTCGGTCACCCGCAGCCGGCCGATGCCACCGCCGAACAGATCGCCCTCGCGCCCGCCGTGGCGGCGGTAGTGGCGGGCGATTTCGGGATGATCGACGAAGCTGCCCGCGGCGAGATGCGGGTCGTCGGCGCACGTGGCCTCGACCAGCGCCCACAGTGCTCGGGCATCGGGGGGACTGTCGGCCCAGCCGGGAAAGTAGGCGCCGTGGTCGACCAAGGCGAGCGAGCCCGAGATGTCGAGCCCGACCAGCGTCTCGGCCGGCATTTTCCCGAGAATCCACTCGGTGACCTCTGATCGCGACCACTTGTGCCCCGGTCGGACGATGCGCGGCGCGCCGTCGCCCGTGTCGCAAATCGCCACCGCAATGCCGGCGTGGCGCTCGCCCGCCGCGCCCGACCAGTCGATCGCGGCAAAGTGCCGGAAGCGGCCCGGCCTCACCCGTTAGTCTTGATCGTCTTGCGCTCGGCGCGCAGTTTGTTCCAGTAGTCGATGCGCTTCCTGATCTCGCGCTCGAACCCCCGCTCGGCGGGGTCGTAATAAGTCTGGCGCTCCATCTCTTCGGGCCAGTAATTGGCGCCCGAGAAGCCGCCTTCTGCGTCGTGGTCGTAGGCGTAGCCCTTGCCGTAACCGATATCCTTCATCAGCTTGGTCGGCGCGTTGAGGATGTTCTGCGGCGGCATCAGGCTGCCGGTTTCCTTCGCGCTGCGCCAGGCGGCTTTCTGCGCCTTGTAGGCGGCGTTCGATTTGGGCGCGGTCGCGCAGTAGAGGCACGCCTGCACGATCGCGAGCTCGCCTTCGGGACTGCCGAGGAACTCGTAGGTGTCCTTGGCGGCGAGGCACTGCACCACTGCCTGCGGATCGGCGAGGCCGATGTCCTCGATCGCGGCGCGAATGAGCCGGCGCAGGACGAACAGCGGCTCCTCGCCCGCGACCAGCATCCGCGCGAGGTAGTAGAGGGTTGCATCGGGGTCAGAGCCCCGCAGGCTTTTGTGCCAGGCGGAGATGAGGTTGTAGTGCCCCTCGCGGTCCTTGTCGTACACCGCGACGCGGCGCTGGAGGAACGTGCCAAGCTCGCCGGGGTCGAGCGGATGATCGATCTTCGCGGCGTAGAGCGTCTCGGCCTGATTGAGCAGGAAGCGCCCGTCGCCGTCGGCGCTGGCGACCAGCGCGTCCTTCGCCTCAGCGGTAAGGGGGAGAGGGCCTTCGAGTTCCTCCGCCTTGTCGAGCAGCTTGCACAGTGCCTTGGCGTCCAGCCGGTGCAGGATCAGCACCTGCGCGCGGCTGAGCAGCGCGGCGTTGAGCTCGAAACTCGGGTTCTCGGTCGTCGCGCCGACCAGCGTCACCGTCCCGCGCTCGACGAAGGGCAGGAAGCCGTCCTGTTGCGCGCGGTTGAAGCGGTGGATCTCGTCCACGAACAGCAGCGTGCGCTGGCCGGCCTCGGCCGCCTTGTCGGCTTCGGCGAACGCCTTCTTGAGGTCGGCGACGCCCGAAAACACCGCGCTGATGGCGACGAAACGCATGCCGACCGCATCGGCGAGCAGGCGGGCGATGCTGGTCTTGCCGGTGCCCGGCGGGCCCCACAGGATCATGCTCGAGAGGCGCCCCGCCGCGACCATGCGGCCGATCGCGCCTTCGGGGCCGGTCAGGTGCTCCTGCCCGACCACTTCGCCAAGCGCACGCGGGCGCAACCGGTCGGCGAGCGGCGCGTCGGGGCGCGGTTCGTCGTTGCGGGCAGGGGAGGACGCCACCGTGTCGGGGAAGAGATCGGCCATCTTCGTCCAACATAGGAAATCGCGCTTCGATCCGGGAGGTCTCTTGTAATTCGATCGGTCTAAGATATATCGTGAACTATCTTAGAAGGAGATGAATTCCATGCGACATGGATACGAGCGCGACATCAAGCGCGCATTCAAGGCGGCGATGGCCTCGAAGATGGCCGGCAAGATGGCCGGCCGCGGGTGGAGCGGCGATCATGGTCCGTTCGGCGCGAATGGCCCGTGGGGCCCCGAGGGTCCGTTCGGTCCCAATGGCCCGTGGGGCGGCGACGGTTCGCGGCGCGGCCCCGGGCGGCGCGGGCGGATGTTCGGCCAGGGCGAGCTGCGCCTCGCCTTGCTCAAGCTCATCGCCGACCAGCCGCGCCACGGTTACGAGCTGATCAAGGCGATCGAAGAGCTGACCGGCGGCGACTATGCACCGAGCCCGGGCGCGGTCTATCCGACCCTGCAGCTGCTCGCCGATGAAGGCCTGATCGAGGAGAAGGCCGACGACACCAGCCCCCGCAAGCCGTTCCAGGCGACCGAGACCGGCCTGCGCGAACTGGGCGTGCGCTCGGAAGAGGTCGAGGCGCTGTTCACCCGCTTGTCCGAGCACGCCGACCGCGAGCAGCGCGGGCGTTCGCCGCACCTGTTCCGCGCGATGGGCAACCTCGCCAGCGTGCTCAAGCACAAGGCGCGGTCGGGCTCGCTCGACGAGGAGGCGATGAACGAGATCGTCGACATGATCGACGAGATGGCCAAGCGGATCGAGCGCCTGTGAGCGCCAGCAGCACGGCGGAGGTGCCGACCGCCAGCGGCTCGAAGTACCTCCAGCAACTGTGCAAGCACTGGCAGCACAACCTGGCTGTCGAGTTCGACGCGTCGCGCGGGACGATCGTGTTCCCGCGCGATGCGCGTGGCGCCGAGTGGGCGGGTGACGGCACGGTCACACTGACCGCGCACACTGACAATCTCGAGTGCCGGATCGTCGCCAGCGAGCCGGGCCAGCTTGAGGCGCTGAAAGGCGCACTGGCCCGCCACCTCGACCGCTTCGCCTTCCGCGAGGCGCCGCTGGCGTTCGACTGGCGGGACGCGTGAGGGCATGATATCCTCCCTCGGGGTTGCTTCTCGGGGGAGGATAGCATGACCGAACTGACCGCAGATCCGGGCACCGGGATGCCCGAAGGCGCGCGCACACCGTGGCACTTCTGGCTCGCGGGCATCGTCTCGCTGCTGTGGAACGCGATCGGCGCATATTTCTACATTCAGGCGAGGCTCGACCCAGACGCGGTCATGGCGAAGGCCACCTCCGCCATGCGCGACTACGTCGCCCATATGCCGCTGTGGGCGGATATCGGCTATGGCTTCGGCATCTGGGGGTCGTTCGCGGGGTCGGTCCTGCTTTTGCTGCGATCGCGGCACGCGATAACCGCGTTCTGGGTATCGCTGATTGGCGCTGCGGTAAGCTTTGCCGGGCAAGCGGCGGCCGGAGTGCTGCGTCCGACCGAACCGGTCATCATCCTCGCCATTATCGCGCTGCAACTTTGGTACAGCTATCGCGCGGCGGGCAAAGCCTATCTCAGGTAAGCTGAGCGCCCCTGGCTTCGACCAGGCGGAGGTAGACGTCGGCCACCGCCTGGTTGATTGCATCCCACGAGAAATCGCGGCTGCGCAGCTCGCCCGCGGCACCATGTTGCGCGCGTAGCGCCGGGTCGGCGATGTAGCGCGCGATCGCGTCGGAATAGGCGGGCGAGACGTCTCCCTCGGGCGCGATTAGCGTGCCCGAGACGCCGTCTTGCACCAGGCTGCTGGTCCCGGTTGCGCCCGCTGCGACCACCGGTAGCCCGCTCGCCATCGCTTCCAGCGTGACGTTGCCGAAGGTCTCGGTGACCGAGGGGTTGAACAGCAGGTCCGCGCTCGCCAGCGCCTGGCCGAGCGCCGAGCCCGAGCGGAAGCCGATGAAGCACGCTTCTTCGCCGAGGTTGTCCTCGAACCACTTGCGCGCCGGGCCTTCGCCGATCACCAGCACCTTGTGCGGCGCGCCGCGCTCCCGAAGCAGGCGCATCGTCTCGGTGAACTTGTCGAGGCCCTTTTCCATCACCAGCCGGCCGAGGAAGGCGATTACCACGTCGTCCTCCGCGAACCCCAACTCGCGCCGCCACGCCGGGTCGCGCTTGTCGGGCCCGAAGATTGTCCGGTCGACGCCGCGCGACCAGATCGACACGTCGAAGCTCATGCGCTGCTGCTTGAGCACCTCGACCATGCTCGGCGAGGGCGCGACCAGCGCGTCGCAGCGGCGGTAGAACCGACGCAGGATCGCCTCGACCAGCGGCTCGGTGAAGCCGAGGCCGTAGTAGCGCGGATAGGTCTCGAACCGGGTGTGGACCGAGGCCAGAACAGGGATTCCATGCTCGCGCGCCCAGGTCACCGCGCGGTGCGACACGACATCGGGCGAGGACACGTGCAGCACGTTGGGCTTGAACGCCGCCAAGTCCTCGCGGATCGAAGCGGTGAGCGAAAGCGGGAAGCGGAACTCGCTGCGGCCGGGGATCGGCACCGAGGGGATCGAGACGAGATCGCCGGTCGGCGGGAAGGCCGGCTCGTCAATGGTCGGCGAATAGACCCGCACGTGCGCGCCCTTGCCCAGCACATACCCGACGAGCCGGTTCAATGCCTGGTTCGCGCCGTCGCGGACCATGTTGTAGTTGCCGCTGAACAGCGCAATCCGAAGGCCGGCAAGCTCCATGCGCCGCGCCATACGCAGCGATTGCCGCTCTGGCCAGAGCGGGAACGGTCGCAAAGCGCGCTCGCTTCACCGGCTAATTCCATTGCGCGCTTGACTCGCTGCACTGCAACATTAGTGCGGCCGACGGGCCACGCGGTCCCAACGCCGCGCGTGCTCTCTGCAAGGAGAGACTACCATGACTGCACAGCCGACGCTCCGTCCGGAGCGCCCTTTCTTTTCGTCCGGTCCCACCGCCAAGCCGCCCGGCTGGTCGCTCGACAAGCTCGACACCCGTTCGCTGGGCCGTTCGCACCGGGCGAGCTATCCCAAGAGCCGGCTGAAGTACGCCATCGACCTCTCGAAAGAGCTGCTCGGCGTGCCCGAGGACTATCTCGTCGGCATCATGCCCGGTTCCGACACCAGCGCGCTCGAATGCGCGATGTGGACGATGCTCGGCGGCGGCCGCCCGGTCACCGTCGCGGCGTGGGAAAGCTTCGGCAACGTGTGGATCCAGGACGCGGCCAAGCAGTTGAAGCTGCCCAACCTGACCACGCTCGACGCCGATTACGGCGAGGTCCCCGATCTCGCCTCGATCCCGCAGGATAACGACGTGGTGTTCACCTGGAACGGCACCACCAGCGGCGCCAAGATCCCGAACACCGACTGGCTCGCCCCGGGCCGCGCGGGCGTGACGATCAATGACGCCACCAGTGCCATCTTCGCGATGGAGATGGACTGGGCGAAGCTCGATGCGACGACCTATTCCTGGCAGAAGGTGATGGGCTCCGAAGCCCAGCACGGGATGCTGATCCTGAGCCCCAAGGCGGTCGAGCGGATCGAAAGCTACGACCCCGACTGGCCGCTGCCCAAGCTGTTCCGGATCAAGAAGAAGGGCAAGCTCGACCGCGCGATCTTCGAAGGCTCGACGATCAACACGCCGTCGATGCTGGCCACAGAAGACTACATCATGGCGCTCGAATGGGCGAAGTCGATAGGCGGCCGCCAGGCGATGTTCGCGCGGGCCGACCGCAACGCGAAGACGGTGCTCGACTGGATCGAGGCGACGCCGTGGCTGCGCAACATGGTCGCCGACCCGGCGCAGCGCACCAACACCGGGGTGTGCATGGTCTTCCAGGGCGACTGGTACGAAGGCCTCTCGGCCGAGGACCAGGCGAACGTGCCCAAGAAGATCGCCGGCGCGCTCGAGAAGCTGGAGGTCGGGTACGACTTCAACGGCTACCGCGATGCGCCGCCGAGCCTACGCATCTGGTGCGGCGGTTCGGTCGAGCACGAAGACATCGCGCGCCTGCTGCCGTGGATCGAGTGGGCCTATGAGGCCCTCAAGAACGGCGAGCTCTAGTCACGTCGTCCCAGCGGAAGCTGGGACCTCGTGCCGGGCAACGCCCCTTTCAACTGCATACGATCCCAGCTTTCGCTGGGATGACGAGGAAATCCTCATGACCAAGCCCAAAGTCCTCATCTCGGACAAGATGGACCCCAACGCCGCGCGCATTTTCGAGGAGCGCGGCTGCCAGGTCGACGTGATCACCGGCGAGACGCCCGCCGAGCTCATCGCCCGTATCGGCGAGTACGATGGCCTCGCCATCCGCAGCTCGACCAAGGTGACCAAGGAAGTGCTCGACGCCGCGACCAATTTGAAGGTCATCGGCCGCGCCGGTATCGGGGTCGACAACGTCGACGTGCCCTACGCCAGCTCGAAGGGCATCGTGGTGATGAACACGCCGTTCGGCAACTCGATCACCACTGCCGAGCACGCCATCGCGCTGATCTTCGCGCTCGCGCGGCAAATCCCGGAAGCCAACACCCGCACCCAGGCGGGCGAATGGCCCAAGAACGGGTTCATGGGCGTCGAGGTCACCGGCAAGACGCTCGGTCTGATCGGCGCGGGCAATATCGGCTCGATCGTCGCCGCGCGCGCGATCGGGC
>JAEWKG010000136.1 GCA_023386135.1 Pseudomonadota bacterium
CAACTAAGCTCACCCGAGGCTGGGGCGCGCGTGCGGGCGCGCCCCGGACCGGGCACGAGACGAAGCCGTGACCGAGACTGACGCCCCTCGCATCCTGTTGGTCGATGACGAAGCCACGCTTCGCGAGCCCCTGGCCGCGTATCTCACGCGCCAGGGGTTCGTCGTGCGCGAGGCGGCGAGCGCCGCTGCGGCGCGCACTGCCTTACTCGAGGCGACGCCCGACCTCGTCCTCCTCGACGTGATGATGCCGGGCGAGGACGGCCTGTCGCTTTGCCGTCACCTGACCGAAAGCAAGAGCGTCCCCACCATCCTGCTGACCGCCAAGGGCGAGCCGACCGACCGCATCGTCGGGCTGGAGATCGGCGCCGACGACTACGTCGTCAAACCATTCGAGCCGCGCGAGCTGGTCGCGCGCATCCGCTCGGTGCTGCGCCGCGCCGCCCGCCCCGCGCCGGCGCCCGAGGACGACGCGCTCTACGAATTCGAAGGCTGGCGGCTCGATCCGCTGAAGCGCCGCCTGACCGATCCCGAGGGTACCACGGTGCCGATCTCGACCGCCGAGTTCCGGCTCCTCACCGCATTCCTCGACCGGCCCCGCCAGGTGGTCGACCGTGACCGCCTGCTCGACCTCGTCCAGGGCCGCGAGGCGCACCTGTTCGACCGCGCGGTCGATAACCAGATCAGCCGCCTCCGTCGCAAGATCGAGGCCAACAGCCGAGAGCCCCACTTCATCCAGACCGTGCGCGGCGGCGGCTACCGCTTTGCCGCCGACGTCCGGCGCATCGCGGCGCAATGAGCCAAGAACCATGAGGCTCTGGCCGCGCAGCCTGCTCGGCCAGGTCCTGCTGAGCGTCGCCGCCGCGTTGCTGGTGGCGCAGGCGATTTCCGCGCACCTTCTGTTCCGCGCCAGCGAAGACCGGCGCGAGCAGCATCTCGTGGGCAGCCTCGCGGTCCAGCTCATCGCCGCCGCCAACGGCCCGCAGGAGCAGCAGCGCGCAGGCCAGCGCGGCGGCCGGCGCTTCCGGGTCGAGGTCAGCCCCGCGCTGCGCCCGCTGCCGCGCGACGAGGCCGAACCGCGCCTCACCGCCGCGCTCGGCCGGGTTCTGGCAGAGGAGGGCTTGGCGCAAGCGAATCAGGTCCGGGTTATCAGCCGTCCGGCGCTGGGCGATCCGCGCATCCTCCAGCGACTCGCCAACGGGCGACCGTTCGGTCAGGGCATGGTGCTGAGCGGCACGCGGGTCATGCTCGCCAGCGTCCCGCGCCGTGACGGGACCTGGCTGACGGCGCGCGCCCTCACGCCGCCGCGCGACCGCTCGGCGATGCGCGGGCTCCTGGTGCAGACAGCGGTGCTGTTCGCGGTGCTGCTGCTCGCCATGTGGCTGATTCTGCGCCGCATCACCGGGCCGCTCGCAGCGCTGACCAGCCGCGTCGAGACCTTCGCCCGAACCCAGAGCACCGAGGGCCAGCTCGCGCCCGAGGGTCCGGAGGACGTGCGCCGGCTGATCGAGGCGCAGGGGCGGATGGAAGCGCGCATCGCCGGGATGATCGACGAGAAGGATGTCATGCTCGGCGCGATCGGGCACGATCTCAAGACGCCGCTCGCCGCGCTGCGCGTACGCATCGAATCGGTCGAGGACGATGCGGAGCGGGGCCGGATGGCGGCGGGGATCGAGGACATCACCCGCACCCTCGACGACATCCTCAGCCTCGCCCGCGTCGGCCGCGCGACCGAGCCGCCCGAGCGCACCGAGCTCGCCGCACTCGCCGCCTCGGTGGTCGAGGAATTCGAGGACATGGGCGATCCCGTAGAGCTCGCCGAAGGCCCGCGCGTGGTCGCGCCGGTGCATGTGACCTGGGCGAAGCGCGCGCTGCGCAACCTGGTCTCGAACGCGGTCCGTTACGGCGGCAGCGCGGCGGTCGAGGTGCTGCGCGACGGCAATGATGCGGTGCTGCGTGTGACCGACAATGGCCCCGGCATCCCTGCCGAACGCCTCACCGACATGACCGAACCCTTCACCCGCGGCGAGGCGAGCCGCAACCGCGAGACCGGTGGCGCGGGCCTCGGCCTGACCCTCGCCCGCGCGATCGCCGAAGCGCACGGCGGGCGGCTCGTGCTGGCGAACCGGCCCGAGGGCGGGCTGAGTGCCGAGATCAGGCTGCCTACCTAACTCAACGTCACCCCGGACCTGATCCGGGGTGGTGCTTTTCTTCCAGCGCCGCGCCCGAAAGGCAGCACCGGGCCCGGATCAAGTCCGGGCCGACGAGGGGTGGATTCAGCGCTCCTTCGTCGCCGAGAACGCCAGCTCGGGGTTCTTTTCCTGCTGGTATCCGACATCCCACGGCGATTTCGCCATGAACACCGGGTCCCCGTCGCGGTCCTTGGCGAGGTTGGCGCGGTTGAAGTCGGTGAAGGTCTTCATCGCCGCATCGCCGCCCTTGACCCACCGCGCCGTCGCGAAGGGCGAAGGCTCCAGCACCGCCTCGACCTTGTATTCCGCCTCCAGGCGCGAGACGAGCACGTCGAGCTGGAGCTGGCCGACCACGCCGACGATCCACTGCGCACCGATCTCCGGGTAGAACACCTGGATCACGCCTTCTTCGGAGAGGTCGTCGAGCGCCTTGCGAAGCTGCTTGGTCTTGGTCGGATCGCGCAGCACCACGCGGCGCAGGATTTCGGGCGCGAAGTTGGGCAGGCCGGTGAAGCGAACGTCGTTCTTCTCCGAGAGGGTGTCGCCCACTCGTAGCGTGCCGTGGTTGGGGATGCCGATGATGTCGCCCGCTTCGGCGGTGTCGGCGATCTCGCGGTCCTGCGCGAAGAACAGGATCGGCGAGTGCACCGCGATCGGCTTGCCGAGCCCCGACGGCGTCAGCTTCATGCCGCGCTTGAAGGTGCCACTTACCATCCGCATGAACGCGATCCGGTCGCGGTGCTGCGGGTCCATGTTGGCCTGCACCTTGAACACGAACCCGGTCACTTCGTCGCGGGTCGGCGCGATCTGCTCCTCCCCGGCAGGCTGTGGGCGTGGCGGCGGGGCCCATTCGGTGAGTGCGCGGATCAGCTCCTCGACCCCGAAGTTCTTGAGCGCGCTACCAAAAAACACCGGCGTCAGGTCGCCGTGGCGATAGGCTTCGAGATCGAACGCGGGATAGCCCTCGCGCACCAGCTCGATCTCTTCCGCCAGCTCGTCCGGCAGGTCGCCGACCGGCTCGCGCTTGCCGAGATACTCGCGGCTGTCGCCCTCGGGCTTCGCCACCGTGTCGTCGGCGAAATCGAGCACGCCGGTGAACAGCCCGCCCATGCCCAGCGGTGCCGACTGCGGCGACACGTCGAGCGCCAGCGCGTCGGCCACCTCGTCGAGGATCTCGAACAGCGAGCGCCCCTCGCGGTCGACCTTGTTGACGAAGGTGATGATCGGCACGCTGCGCAGGCGGCACACCTCGAACAGCTTGCGGGTCTGCGGCTCGATGCCCTTGGCCGCGTCGATCACCATGATCGCAGAGTCGACCGCGGTCAGCGTGCGATAGGTGTCCTCGCTGAAATCCTCGTGCCCCGGCGTGGCGAGTAGGTTGAACACGGTGCCGTCCTTCTGGAACGTCATCACGCTGCTGGTCACGGAAATGCCGCGCTGCTGCTCGATCTTCATCCAGTCCGACCGCGCGCGCCGCGCCTGCCCGCGCGCTTTCACCTCGCCGGCCAGATGGATCGCGCCGCCCTGTAGCAGCAGCTTCTCGGTTAGCGTGGTCTTGCCGGCGTCAGGGTGCGAGATGATCGCGAAGGTGCGGCGATTGGAGGTCATGTCGGTCATGGGAGCGCGCGCGCTTACCCGCGACCGGGCGCGCGGTCCAGTTCAGTCGCGCGCCACGCGGAACCCGGCGAAGTCCTGGTTCACCGGCATCAGTTCCAGCCGGTTAATGTTGAGGTGCGGCGGCAGCTCGGCGATCCAGCGGATGGTCGTCGCGATGTCCTCCGCGGTCATCGGGTTCACGCCGGCGTAGAGCTTGTCCGACGCATCCTGGCTGCCGGTGCGCACC
>JAEWKG010000119.1 GCA_023386135.1 Pseudomonadota bacterium
GGGGCACCCCCCCCCCCCCCGGGGGGGGGGGGGGTCGGGGGTGGGCCTGGCACGCGCAAGCGCCCACCCCGCTGCGACTAGCCAGCAAGCTGGCAAGTCTCGCTCCCCTCCCGCCTGCGGGAGAGGAAGACCTTACACGTCTTCGTAATTCGCCTTCCGCTTCTGCATTCCGGCCATCACCGCTTCCATCTGGTTCTTCGAGCCCAGCAGCGGATGCTGTTCGAGGCTTTCCTCCATCAGGAGATTGTCGGTCGGCTTATCGGCCATCGCGTTGATCAGCCGCTTGGCGCCGCGCATCGCGTGGGGGTTGCGGTCGGCGATCGTGCGGGCGATCGCGATGGCGCGATCGAGGGGGTTTTCCTCGACATAGGTGGCGAGGCCGATCGCGTGGGCCTCCCGCCCGGTGAACTCGCGATTGGTAAAGGTGAGCTCGCGCAGCACGTCGTCGCGCACCAGCCCGCGCCACAGGGCGATGCCGCCCATGTCGGGGACGAGGCCCCAGCGCATCTCCATCACCGCCATTCGCGTGTCGGGCGCGACCACGCGTACGTCGGCACCGCTGGCGATCTGCAGCCCGCCGCCGAAGCACACCCCGTGGACCGCGGCGATCACCGGAACGGGGAGCTTGCGCCACTGCATCGCCACCTGCTGCGCGCGGTTGGCATTGCCGAAGGTGCGCTCGGTCAGCGGCGGCTCGTCGCCGCGGTTGCGGCCGAAGCTGGAGAGATCGAGCCCGGCGCAGAGCGCCCGCCCCTCGCCCGCCAGCACTACGCAGCGCAGGCCTTTCATGTTCTGCAGCGCCTGGCCGGCTTCGATAAGGTAGTTGAACATGTCCGCGTCGAGCGCGTTCATCTTGTCGGCGCGGATCAGGCGGACCTGGGCGACGCCATCATCCTCCAGCTCGATCGACACCCGCTCGTTCGTGCGCAAATTCATGTGCTTGTCCTCACCCGTTTGTGTCCACCGTCGCGCAAGGCTGCGGCGCTGTCTAGCTTTCCCCGAACAGCCGCGAGCGCGTCCAGTCGAGCATCGGCGCATGGCTCGCGAGCAGCGCGCGCCCGAGATCGCGGTTCCAGCGCGTCTCCGATCCCAACGCCGTGCGCCATTCGTGCAGCCGCCGCGTGTAGAGCTGGAGGTCGTACTCTGCGCTGATACCGATCGCGCCGTGGACCGCGTGCGCGGTGTTGGCGACGCGCGGCGCGGCGGCAGAGGCGACCGACTTGGCGGCGGCCACCCGCAGCGGATCTGGCGCATCGCTGGCGGCGGCGAGTTCAACCGCCATGCGGACCGCGACGCAATCTTCGGCCATCACCGCGAGCTGTTGCTGGATTGCCTGCTGGCGGCCGATGGGCTTGCCGAACTGGCTCCGCTCGCCGGCATAGGCGACGGTCATCGCCAGCACGCGGTCGGCCGCACCCGAGACGGCGGCGGCGAGCAGCAAGGCGCGCGCGGTGCCGTTGAGGTCGGCGCGGTCGATCATCGCCTCGCCGATGGCGAGCGGCGCGGCGTTGCGGCCGAGCGCGCGCCAAAGCTCGGCGCTATCGGAAAGCGACAGCCCCGCCCCGCCCGATGCTTCGGGCATTAGCGCATCGAGGAAACCCGACTGGTCGATCTCGCCGCGCTCTTCCGTCCACTCGGCGCCGCCGTCGATCGCGCGCACGCGGTCGGGCGGGAACAGCGCGGTGAGCATCCGCTCGAACGGTTCGAGGAACTCGCTCATCTGAGCCCCAACCCCCGCGCGATGATCCCGCGCAGGATTTCGCGCGTGCCGCCGCGCAACGAGAAGCTCGGCGCGACGCGGGTGACATAGGTCAACGCGCGCATCAGGTCGGGATCGACCGGATCGTCGTGGCTGGCGAGATCGTCGGCGATCGCGATGGGCAGCTCCTGCTCGAAGCTGGTGCCGAGGTCCTTGACCACGCTCGCCTCGACTACCGGGCTCTCGCCCGCCGCCAGCCGCGCGGTGCAGGCGAGCGACATCGCCCGCAAGCTGGCCAGCCGCGCGACGTAGCCGCCGACCAACGCCGCGGTCGCGTCGTCGTTGCGCCCGGCCTTGCGCAAGTGCGCCAGCCAACCGTCGAGCAGCACCAGGCTCGAATAGATCCGCTCCGGCCCGCTGCGCTCGAAGGCGAGTTCGGCGGTGACCTGGCTCCAGCCCTGGCCTTCGGCGCCGATTAGCGCGTCGTCGGCCAGTTCGACGCCGTCGAAGAACACCTCGTTGAAGTGCTCGTCGCCCGCGAGGTCCTCGATCGGGCGTACGGTGATGCCGGGCAGCTTGAGATCGACGATCACCTGGCTCAGCCCGGCGTGCCGGTCTTCCGGCCCGCCCGAGGTGCGCACCAGCGCGATCATGTAATCGGCGTGCTGCGCGCCGGTGGTCCAGATCTTCTGACCGCTGAGGCGCCAGCCGCCGTCCGAGCGTTCAGCACGGGTGCGCACTGCGGCGAGGTCCGATCCCGCGCCGGGCTCGCTCATGCCGATGCAGAACAGCGCCTCGCCCCGGCAAATGCGCGGAATGTAGAATTGCCGCTGCGCCTCGGTGCCGAAATTGAGGATCAGCGGCGCGCTCTGACGGTCGGCGATCCAGTGCGCGCCGACCGGGGCGCCGGCGGCGAGCAGCTCCTCCACCACCACGAAGCGCGCGAACGGCCCCCGCCCGCCCCCGCCGTACTCAGCGGGCAGCGTCAGGCCGAGCAGCCCCGCCGCGCCGAGCATGCGGCTGAAGGCGGCGTCGTGGCCCATCCAGGTCCGCGCGCGCTGTTCGAGCGAGAGGCTGGCGACCGCATTCTGCGCTAACGCCCGCACCTGCGGGCGGAGCGCTTCATCCTCCGGCGGGATGGCGGCCAGGGTCAGGCTGTCGAACACGTCGCGCACCTGTCTGCGCGAGGCTGACGTTTACGGCAACGGAAGAATTGCTAGGCCGCGCGGCTCTCCCTAGAGCCGTCCCAAGCAAAAGGAGCGGGCATGGGCGATTTCCTCAAAGTCGAGCGCGACGGCGCGGTCATCACCGTGACGATGGACCGGCCCGAGGACCGCAATGCGATCACCGATCCCGAACAGAGCGCCGAGTTCGTCGAGCTCACCGAAAGCCTCGCCCGCGACCGCAGCGTGCGCGCGATGGTGCTGACCGGCGCGGGCAAGTCGTTCTGCTCGGGCGGCAACGTCAAGTCGATGCGCGAGAGCGCGGGCATGTTCTCCGGCTCGCCGTTCGACCAGCGCACGCATTACCGCACCACCGTCCAGCGCATCGGGCGCGCGATGTGGGAACTCGAGGTGCCGGTGATCGCCGCGATCAACGGCCACGCGATCGGCCTCGGCTTCGACATCACGCTAATGTGCGACATGCGGATCATGGCGGAGAACGCGGTGGTCGCGGAAAGCTACGTCAAGCTCGGCATCATTCCCGGCGGCGGCGGCGCGTGGCTGCTGCCGCGGGTGATCGGCTACGCCCGCGCGAGCCAGATGACGCTGACCGGCGACGCGGTCGACGCGCAGACTGCGCTGCAGTGGGGACTGGTGAGCGAAGTGCTGCCGGCCGACCAGTTGCTCGCCCGCGCGCAGGAGATCGCCCGGTCGATCGCTTCCAGTCCGGGCCACGCGACGCGGCTCGCCAAGCGGATGATGCGCGAGGGGATGGACCAGAAGCTGCCCACGCACCTCGAGATGGCGGCGGCCTACCAGGCGCTGAGCCACCATACCGAGGACCACAAGGAAGCGATCGACGCCTTCCTCGACAAGCGCGCGCCGGAGTTTCGCGACCGATGAAAGGAGCGCTCGACGGCATCCGCGTGCTCGACCTGTCGCGTGTGCTCGCGGGGCCGTGGTCGACCCAGGTCTTGGGCGATCTCGGCGCGGAGGTGATCAAGGTCGAGCAGCCCGGCGCGGGCGACGACACCCGCGCGTGGGGGCCGCCGTTCCTGCCGGATTCGCGAGACTCGGCCTATTACTCGTGCGCCAACCGCAACAAGCGCTCGATCGCGGTCGATATCGCCTCGGCCGAGGGCGCCGAGATCATCCGCAAGCTGGCGATGACCGCCGATGTCGTGGTCGAGAATTTCCGGGTCGGCGGGTTGGCGAAATACGGGCTCGATTATGAAACGCTCAGCGCCGCCAGGCCCGGGCTGGTGTGGTGCTCGATCACCGGCTTTGGGCAGACCGGGCCGGACAAGGACCGCGGCGGTTACGACTTCCTGATCCAAGGCATGAGCGGGCTGATGAGCGTGACCGGCGCCGCCGACGGCCCGCCGATGAAGGTCGGGGTACCGACGGTCGACCTCACCACCGGGCTTTATGCGGCGATCTCGATCCTCGCCGCGCTGCGCCACCGCGACGCGACCGGCGAAGGCCAACGCATCGACCTCGCGCTGCTCGACGCGCAGCTCGCGGTGATGAGCAACCAGGCGGCCAACTGGCTCAACGGCGGGAGCGAGCCGCGCCGGCTCGGCAACCAGCATCCCAACATCGTCCCCTACCAGGTGTTCGCCTGCGCCGACGGCGACATGCTGATCGCCACCGCCAACGACCGCCAGTGGGTCAAGCTGGCGAAGGTGCTCGAACTGGACGCATTGGCGGAGGACGAACGGTTCGCGACGATGAGCGGGCGCAGCGCCAACAAGGTTGCGTTGCTGGCGGAGCTCGACCCGGTGATTGCGGAGTGGAAGTCGGCCGAACTGGTGGCGGCTTTGAACGACGCCGGCGTACCAAGCGGCCGGGTCAACACCGTTCCCGAGGCGCTTTCGTCCCCGCAAGTGGCCTCACGAGGCCAAATCGGCACGATCCAGCGCCGCGATGGGACCGAAGTTCGCTTCGTCGGCTTCCCGGCGCAGCTTTCGGCCACCCCCGCGACCTACCGAACAGCGCCTCCGCGCGCCGGAGAAGACACGCGCGAGGTGCTCGCCAGTGTTCTCGGGCTGTTCGGCGACGAGATCGAGCGCTTGATTGACAGCGGCGCGGTTGCCTAAAGCGGACCCTTCGCAAGGTTCTCCTCGACCCGCGTGAAGGCCGAGTGGCTGCCCTTGTCGGCATCCAGCACGTCGGTCGCGAAGTACGCCACCCCGGTCCCGCGCTTGCGGTCGATCCACAGCCCCGCCTTCAGTCCATAGGCATCACCCGAGTGCCCGACCCGCTCGATCCCGTCGCCGAACGGATCGTCGCGGCAGCCGGCTTGCCTGGTCACCAGCGTGTGCACGGCCAGGCCGTAGCGGCACATGAAGCCCGCCTGGTGGTCGCCGTTCGCCCCGTTGAAGGTCCACTCGGGCGCTAGCATCGCCTTGACCGACGAGGCCTTGAGCAGCCGCACTTTGCCGAGCTTGCCATTACCCAGGAGTAACTGCCCAACCTTCGCCAGATCGCGCGCCGAAATCCGCAATCCCCCCTGCGGCGAAAACGCCGCCCCGTTGGTCCCGAGCCTAAGCTTGGACAGGTCGCAACTCCCGTCGCTCGCCGGCGTCACAGGACACGCCGCAATGGTCGCCGGCTCGTCCTTGGTCGGCTTGCGCTCGCGGTACTGCACCACCGCGCGGGCCGCCCGCTCCGGCGAGCACGAGGCCCAGTTGTAGCAACCCTCGATCACGAGAGGCTTCAGCACCAGCCGCTGCATCAGCAAATCGAACCGTTCGCCGGTCGCCTTCTCCATCACCGAGGCGACAACCGGGAAATTGAAGTTGGTGTAGTGGAACCACGTCCCCGGCGCGTGCTCGGCGTCCCACGCCTTGGGATCGTCGAGCACCGCCAGCATGTCGGCATCCAGCGGCAGCACATAATCGATAGCGTCGGTCAGGCTCGACCGGTGCGACAGCAACAGCCGCAAGGTGATCGGCGTGTCGGGAAACGCCGGGTTGCGCAGCTTCCGGCCCAGCAACCGCGACACATCGGCGTCGAGATCGAACTTGCCCTGCTCCACCAGCCGCATCACCGCGATGCTGACGACCAATTTCGAGATCGACGCGATCCGGGCCGGATCGTCGACCGTCATGGGCCGGCCGGTGGCAAGATCGGCGACCCCGCCGGCCCTGGCCTCGGTCACGCCGTGTTTGCCAAACGCGACCCGCGCCCAGCCGACCGGCTCCTGCCGGGGCCCAACCTCTTGTGCGGTCACTTGAGCGGCGCTCATCGCCAGGAATGCCCCTGCCAGCCATGCCTTGATCGTCATGCGCGGCAGCCTAGCGGCGAACCTTGCAACAATGAAGCTTGGCCCTATCGTCGGCCGCCATGAACCTGCGCCACATCGAAGTCTTCCACGCGGTCTACGTCAACGGCTCGGTCAGCGCCGCGGCGCGGATGCTCAACGTGTCGCAGCCGTCGGTGTCGAAAGTGCTGCGCCACGCGGAGTCGCTGCTCGGCTTCCCGCTATTCCACCGCACCGCCGGCCGCCTGATCCCGACCGAGGACGCGCACACCCTGTTCGGCGAGGTCTCCGAAATCCAGGACCGGGTGGTCGCCTTGCGCGAGGCGACCCGGAACCTGAAGCGCGGGGCGGGATCGCTGCTGCGAATCTCCGCGCTCCCCTCGATCGCTCTCGACGCGATTCCGGCGACGGTGGCGCAATTCCTGCGCAAGCATCCCGACACCCGTTTCGACCTGCAGACGGTCCACCACGCCGATCTGCTGCGCAAGCTCTACGAGCGCGAGACCGACATTGCGGTCGCCAACGTGGTGCCGCCGGGCGCGCCGGTCGACAGCCACTGGCTCGGCGCGGGCGAGCTGGTGGTGCTTTACCGCGAGGAGGACATGCCCAGCGCCCCGCCGCGGATCGGGCTAGAGGAACTCGCCGGCCGCCCGCTGGTCAGCCTCGCCCAGAGCGGCCCGATCGGGCAGCTGTTCAGTGCCGAGGCGCTGCGGCTGGGGGTCGAGCTCGACGAGGTGATTTCGGCACGTACCTTCCACATCGCCACCGCGCTGGTGCGCTTGGGCGTCGGCATGACGGTGGTCGACAACCTCACCGCCCGCGCCTCGCTCGGCCCCGGCCTCGCGATGCGGCCGCTCAAATCCCGCCTGACCTTCGACATCAACGCGATCACGCTCAAGGACCGCCCGCCGACCGCTCTCGGCACCGCGTTCCTGAAGTCGCTCGCGCGGACGATCGAGCACCTGTCGCAGCCGGCATAGCGCCAGGTTATGCCGCGCCGCGCCGTCCGTATGCTGCACGCCGCCGCCTCGCCGCTACCACCGACGCGATGATCGAAGCTCCGTTCCTGCTCTACCTCGGCCACAGCACCGACCCCGTGGGGATCAAGACCTCGCGCGGGCTCGCCGAGTTCCGCCGCGCCGATTGCGTGGGCGAATTCCGCTACGACGACTGCCCGCTCACGCTCGGGCTGCCGCGGATGAACATGGCGCAAGGGGTTGAAGCGGGCGCGAAAACGCTAGTGCTCGGCATCGCCAACCCTGGCGGGACGATGGACGCCGCGTTGGTCGAGGATGCCGCCGACGCACTGCGCGCTGGGATGCACGTCGTGTCGGGCCTGCACCAGCGGCTGCGCGACGTGCCCGAGCTGGTGGCGATGGCCGAAGCGCTTGGGCGCCAGCTGATCGACGTTCGCGACCCGCCGGCGGACCTCCCCGTCGGCAACGGGCGGCCGCGCGCCGGGCGGCGGATCCTGACGGTCGGCACCGATTGCTCGGTCGGCAAGATGTACGCGGCGCTCTGCCTCGCCGATGGACTGAAGGCCCGCGGCGAGCAGGCGGATTTTCGCGCCACCGGACAGACCGGCATCCTCGTCGCGGGTGGCGGCGTGCCGATCGACGCGGTGGTGGCGGACTTCATCTCGGGCGCGGTCGAGCAGCTGACACCTGCCCGCGATGACAACGGGTGGGACGTGGTCGAGGGCCAGGGCTCGCTCTATCACCCCTCGTTTGCCGGGGTGACCACCGGGCTCCTCCACGGCGCGCAGCCCGAGGCGCTGGTGCTCTGCCACGACCCCGCGCGCCTGCAGATGCGCGGCCTCCCCGAACGCGGCCTGCCCGGCCTCGCCGAATGCATGGCGGCGCACCTGCAGGTGGCGCGGCTCACCAGCCCCGACGTCCGCGCGGCGGGTACCTGCCTCAATACCTCGAGCCTCAACGAGGACGAGGCGCGCGCGCTGTGCGCCCGGACCGCGCACCTGCTCGGCCTGCCGTGCACCGATCCGCATCGCTTCGGGGTCGAGGCGATCATCGACAATCTGCTGTGTCACGAACGCTCCGCGCCCGTCCCGACCGCTTCGCGCTGAGCCGCCCGTTCCGCATCGCCCGCGGGGTCAAGGTCGCGGCGGACGTGGTGACGGTGGAAATCACCTGCGACGGGGTGACCGGGCGCGGCGAGGGCGTGCCCTATCCGCGCTACGGGGAAAGCGTCGAGAGTTCGCTGGGCGAGATCGAGGCGGTGCACCAGGCGATCGAGCAGGGGCTGACGCGCGGCGAACTGCTGCAGGCGATGGCGCCGGGCGCGGCGCGCAACGCGGTCGATTGCGCGCTGTGGGATCTAGAGGCCAAGCTCGCCGGGACCAGCGTCGCCAGGCTGATCGGCGCGCCCGAACCGGGCCGGCTGCCGACCGCGCTGACCGTGGTGATCGACAGCCCAGAGGCGATGGTCGCCGCCGCCGAAGACATCGCCGATGCGCCGCTAATCAAGATCAAGGTCGACGCCAGCGAGCCCGCCGCGGCCATCCGCGCGGTCCGCGCCGCCGCTCCGCAAGCGGCGCTGATCGTCGACCCCAACGAAAGCTGGGACGAACGGCTGGTGCGCCGGACAATGCCGGTGCTGGAGGAGTGCGGCGTCGCGGTGCTCGAGCAGCCGTGTCCGGCGGCGGAGGACGGCTGGCTCGCCGGCTATGCCAGCCCGGTCCCGATCTGCGCCGACGAATCGCTGCACACCGTGGCCGAGCTCGACGCGGTCGCGGCGCGCTATGGCGCGGTCAACATCAAGCTCGACAAGACCGGCGGCCTCACCGCCGCGCTCGAGCTGGCGGCGGCGGCGCGGGCGCGGGGCCTGCGGCTGATGAGCGGGTGCATGGTGTGCTCCTCGCTCGGCATCGCGCCCGCGCTGCACATTGCACGGATGGCCGACTGGGCCGACCTTGACGGGCCGCTGTGGCTGGCGGAGGACCGGCCGGGCGGGGTGCGCGAGGAATCGGGAATGCTCTATCCGCCCGACGAGGGGTTCTGGGGGTGACGCGGCGGCTGGCGGTCCTGCTTGCCGCGCTGCTGGGCTCGTGCGCGACGCCGGTGGTCCTTCCGGCCCATGCCGACCTGCTGATCCAAGGCGGCACGGTCTATCCCGGCGGCGCGGCGCCGTTCGTGGGCGACGTGGCGATCGAGGGTCATCGGATGGTCGCCGTCGGCCCGCACCTCACGGTCGAGGCGGACCGCACGGTCGACGCAACCGGCATGATCGTCGCGCCCGGCTTCATCGATCCGCACTCGCACATGGAAGGTTGGCTCACCGCCGGCGATGCGCAGCGGCGGCTGGTCGCGCCGTTCCTGCTGCAGGGGGTGACGACGGCGTTCGTCGGCAACGACGGCGGCGGGCGGATCGACCTCGGCCCCCTGCTCGCCAGTCCGCAAACCAAGCCGGTCGGAATCAACTTCGCCACCTACACCGGGTTCGGCACCATCCGCGAGAAGGTGATCGGCGAGGCCAGGCGCGCGCCGACGTCCGGCGAGCTCGCGCGGGAACAGGCGCTGGTCCGTCAAGCGATGTGCGAAGGCGCGCTCGGGCTGTCGACCGGGCTGTTCTACGCGCCGCAGAGTTTCTCGCAGACCGACGAGGTGGTGGCGCTGGCCTCGGTCGCGGGCCAGCTCGGCGGGTATTACGACAGCCACCTGCGCGACGAGGCGAACTACACCGTGGGCCTCGGCGCGGCGGTCGACGAGGCGATCGCCATCGCCCGCGAGGGACACATCCCGGTCCACATCAGCCACATCAAGGCGCTGGGGGTAGACGTGCAGGGCATGGCCCCGGCGATCGTCGCCAAGATCGATGCCGCGCGCGCGTCGGGCCTCGATGTCACCGCAAGCCAGTATCCGTGGGACGCGAGCGGGACGAGCCTGGTCGCCAGCCTTGTGCCGCTGTGGGCGCAGGATGGCGGGCGCACGTCGATGCTCGCGCGGTTTGACGATCCTGCCCAAGCGCAGCGACTGCGCCCCGAGATGGCCGAGAACCTCCGCCGCCGCGGCGGGGCGGAGAGCTTGCTCATCGTCGAAGGCCGCTACCGGAACCAGCGGCTCGCCGCGGTGGCGGCCGCACTGAAGCTCGATCCCGTTTCCGCCGCGATGGCGGTGATCCGCGAGGCGGACCCGGCGACGATCAGCTTCAACATGTCGGAAGGCGACATCGCCGCTTTCATGCGCCAGCCGTGGACGATGACCGACAGCGACGCCTCGACCGCGCACCCGCGCGTCTACGGCAGCTTCGCGCGCAAGTACGCGGTCTACGTGAAGGAGCGCCACGTCCTCACCTTGCGCGAGTTCATCGACCGCAGCTCCGCGCTGACCGCGGACTGGTTCGGCCTGAAGGATCGCGGTCACCTGCGCGCCGGGGCTATTGCCGACGTCGTGGTGTTCGACCCAGCGACCTACGCCGCGCGCGCCACATACGAGCAGCCCGACCTGCCGGCGGTGGGCGTGAGGCTGGTGACAGTGAACGGCCGCGTCGCGGTCGAGAATGCGCAGCTTACCGGCACTGCGGCCGGGCGCGCCCTGCCGCATCAACCACCCGCGGGCGCCTGTCAGTAGAAGCGCACCGCGCCGAGTTCGAGTGAGGCGGTCCCGCCGGTCTGCCCCAGCAACTGGATGCGCAGCGCGTGAAGCTGCGTCAGGTCGAGCCGCGCCGCGCCGTTCCGGCTGGCGAAGGTCGCGAAGGGGATGCGGATCACCTTCGTTCCGTCGCCGGCGTCGAACGGCGCGGCGAACCAGTCGCTTCCGTCCATGCCGTAGCTTTCGAGCACCAGCCGATAGGCGCCGTTGCCCTTTGCCTTCAGCTCGATCCCGGCGAACTTCGAAGCATCGGCGACGAAGATCGGCCCGCGAGTGAGCGGCAGGATCCACTGCACGTAGGGCCGCGGCGCGGCGCCCATCTGCGCGGCGAGGAAGGTCGGCTCGCCCTCATGTCCGTGCAGCGCGATAAGGTGCGAATGGTCGATCCCCGCATCGGTGCTCGCCACCGGCCGGGTGTCGAGATCGGTGCGCCCGTCGGCACGCACGGCGGTCATGATCGGGCCGGGCATCGCCACCGCCGGCATCGGCGTGGGCGTCGGCGAGTCGGCTAGGGCACGGAGCTCGGCGAGCGGCGCCTCGCGCCCGCCGACCCACACGCGGGCGACGTGCCACAGGTCCTCGATCCGCTTGTCGGGCTGGCCGTCGATCAGCACGAGATCCGCGCGCTTTCCCGCTTGGATCGTGCCGTGACCCGCCTGCTGGTGCATGATCTCCGCGCTGGTCCGGGTCGCGGCAACCAGCGCCTCGGCGGGCGAGAAGCCGAGCTGCGTCAGCCACCAGATCTCGCGGATCGCGCCTGGCCCGTGGTACACCCCTTCAATCCCGGCGTCGGTGCCGATTCCGATCGGGATCTTGGCCTTCTTCAGCCGCCGGATATTGTCCTGCATGATGCCCCAGCGGCGAGCATCGTAGGGCAGCACAGTCTTGTCGGCGCCCGCCTCCATCGCCTCTTCCGCGGCGCGCTGGCCGGGGTTGAGCTCGGCCTTCTCCGCTGCCGACATCACCCGCACCTGCTGCGGTTCGAACACCGACAGCGTGGCGATGTAGGCGGTGTGATGCGCGCGCATCAGGCCGATCAGTTCGTCGTCGACCAGCTCGTCGCCGACCCCGTGGCCGACCGAATCCACGCCCGCCGCCGCAGCGACCTTGGCGCCTTCGAGCGTCACGGTGTGTGTCACCACCGGCTTGCCCGCGGCGTGGGCGTCGGCGACGATCGCGGCCAGTGTCGGCTCGTTCATGCTCATGAGGTCCGGATCGCGGCCGTAGCGCCAGCCGTCGGCGAACACCTTGATCATGTCGGGATCGTAGCTGAGCGCGAGCGGCGTGAGCGCGTGCGCGGCGCGCGGCGTCGTCGCCTCGAGGGTGAAGAAGTTGCCCCACCCCGCCTCGGTTCCATGGCCGCCCGGCACCCCGAAGCGGATCGCCTGGTTGAGGTTTGGCGCCCACAGGTGCTGCGGGTTGGCGGGATCGGTCAGCTGCCGAATCGGGGCGATCATCTCGCCCGATACCGAGTAGTCGTTGATCGTCGTCACGCCCGCCAGCAGGTAGCCGGCCCACGCCTTGCCGAGATCCTCGGGCGCATCGTAGGCGGGCGAGCGGGTGTGCGTGTGGAGGTCATGCAGCCCGGGGATCAGCGTCTTGCCGCGGCCATCGACCCGCACGGCGTTCGCCGGCGCATCGACATGCTTGCCGACCGCGACGATCCGCTCGCCATCCACCAGCACGTCGGCCACCTTGGCGGCGGCGCCGGTGCCGTCGAACACCCGCGCACCTTCGATCAGGATCATCTCTTGCGCCCCTACCGCGTGGGAGGTCAGCGCCATCGCGGCGGCCGGGAGCACCCCGGCGATGCAACGCACGAACCAGCTCATCGCCGGCGACTGTGGCGGCGGCAGGCACCGCGGGCAACCCCGCGCAGGCCGCGATTGCGCGGCGGTTATGGCAACCCCAAGGCTTTGCATCGCGCCCGCTTGTCAGCGTGCGGGCCGGAGTTAGTTTGCCCGCCATGTGCGTTTCGATCTTGCTGGCCCCTCTCCTCGCCCTCGCTCCACTGCCGGCGGCAGCCCAGCAGGCACCGGCTTCGCCCACGCAGATCCTGGCCGAAGCCGGTCCGGGCACGCGGTGGGGCATGGTGGTGACCGACGCCGATGGGCGCGAGGTGATCGCGCTCGACCCGGACGGACGTTTTATGCCGGCCTCCAACACCAAGGTCTTTACCACCGCCGCCGCGATGTGGCGCATGGCGAGCGGCGATTTTCCGGACGCCGCGAACGGCGCCAACCGAGTCCGGCTAGCGCCCACGACGCGCGGCAAGGCGCCCGACGTGGTGCTCGAAGGGCGCGGCGACGCGCGGATGTCGGCGGCGGTCGATTGCGTGAGCGACTGCCTCACGACCCTCGCCGACGCCATTGCGGCGCGCACCCGCGCGGTGCACGACGTGATCGGCGACGACACGCTGTTCCCCGACCAGCGCTGGAGCCCGGGGATGAGCTGGAACAACATCCCGACCACCTCGGGCACCGGCATTTCGGCGCTGACCGTGGACGACAACGAGATCGCCGCGACCGTCACTCCCGGCGCGGTGGATGCGGCACCAGCCGTGGGGATGCCGGCGTACTATACGCTCGAGAACCACGCGCTGACGATCGACGGCGACACAGACGACCTCGCCTTCGACCGCGCGCCGAACGACCGCACGGTGGTGCTGAGCGGCACCATTGGCGCCTCCGCAAAGCCGCAGCTCTTGAGCTTCGGGGTCGACGATCCGGCGCACTATGCGGCCTGGCGCCTCGCCGAAATGCTCAAGGCGCGCGGAGTGAAGGTCAGCGGCACGGTCAGCGCGCGCCATCGCCCGCTGCTGCCGATCGACGATCCGGACAAGCGCGATCCCGCCGCGCGTCTTACACCGCCCGACCTCCCCGCGCTCGCCGTGCTGCAGCCCGGCCCGCTCGGCGAAGACATCGCGACGATCAACAAGGTCAGCCAAAACCTCCACGCCGAACTGCTGCTGCGCCGCCTCGGGCTTACCGCGGGCACGGGGTCGATCGCCGACGGGCAGGTCGTGGTGCGGGCGATGCTCAACGCGGCGGGTGTGGCGAAGAACGCGGTCAGCCTGTCCGACGGCTCGGGCATGTCGAGCTACAACCGCGTATCCCCGCGCGGAATGACCAAGCTGCTGCGGTGGATCGCGCGCCAGCCGTGGGGCGCTTCGTGGCGCGCGACGCTGCCGGTGGGCGGAACCGACGGCACGCTGGCCCGCCGCTTCAAAGGCACACCGCTCGAAGGCAGGATCTTCGCCAAGACCGGCACGCTCAATGCCACCAATGCGCTCGCCGGCTACCTCGTCGCCGCCAGTGGCAAGGAGCTGACCTTCGCAATCTACGCCAACGACGTGCCCGACGACGTGCGCGCGACCGTACTCATGGACCGCGCACTGCTGGCGGTTGCCGCGGCTAACTGAGCCGGTCGAACGCGCCGATCGCCGCGTCGCCGGTGGCGGGGCGCAATTCGTAGATGTCCATCGCCCCGTGGCGCGTCGGATGCACGCGGGTGGTCAGCAGGGTCCAAGCGAGGCCCCGCTCGAAGTCGAGCCACAACCCGGTGCCGGTGAAGCCGGTGTGGCCGATGGTCGCGTCTGAGCACGCCTGCCCGCCCGGCCACCCGGCGAAGCGCCGCTCCCAGCCGCAAGTGCGGTCGCCGTTCTGCCGCTCGCACATCGCGGCGAGCGCGGCCGGCGAGGCGCCAGTGCCGTCGAGCAGGCCGCGTGCGAAATCGAGCACGCCGTCGACCGTGCCGAACAGCCCCGCATGTCCCGCCGCGCCGCCGAGGGCGAAGGCATTCTCGTCGTGCACCTCGCCCCGCATGATCCGCCCGCGCCACATACAGCGCTCGGTCGCGACCGCCGGACCGCGCGGCGTATACGCCAGCCCCTCGCCTGGCGGCCAATTGGACAGCGGCTGGCCGGTCAACCGCTCGATGGCGATGCCGAGGAGGATGAAATTGATGTCCGAATAGACCGCCGGTCCGCGCGGCCACTCGCGCTGGAGGACGTAGGCGCGCAGCCGCGCTGGATCGCCATCCAGCGTGTAGATCGGCTCGACCGCGGGCAGGAAGGTGCAATGGGCGAGGCAATCGCGGAAGGTGAGTTCGCGCTCCGCCGCACCCAGCGGGTTGTACTGGCGCAAGTCGGGAATGGCATCGGTCAGCGGGCGGTCGAGCTCGAGCCGCCCCTGGTCCGCCAGCGCGAGGATCATCGGCGTGGTGGCGATGACCTTGGTCAGCGAGGCGAGGTCGAACCAGTGCTCGCGGGTCAGCGCCTCGCGCACCGGCTCGATCACGGCCTCGCCAGCGAGCACCACCGCGCGCTCGCCCGTTGCAGTCACCAATCCCAGCGTGGCACCCGGGATGCGCCCCGCTTGCACCAATGCCTTCGCCGGCGCGAATGCCTCTTCTGCCGCCCGCTCGATCACCTCGCCACTCCGTCCTCGCGTGGCCTGGCGCGGACGATGAACGGCAGGAACACCACCGCGGCGATGCTCATCGTGCCCGCCATGATGAAGAATCCGTCGTAGCCGATCGCCTGCTGGAACACGCCCGACAGCCCGGCGAGGAGCCGCGGAATGAGGAACGCGAGGCCCGACAGCAGCGCGTACTGCGCGCCCGGAAAGCGCGGATTGACCAGCATGGAGAGGTAGACGACGAACACCGCGCCCTCGAACCCGTGCCCGAACTGGTCGAGGGCCATCGCGAGGTAGAGGTCCATGTCGCCCGCGGTCACGCTCATGCCGCCGAGGTGAAAGAGCTCGGGCCCGCCGGGCGCCTGATGTGCGAGCCAGGCGAAGATCCAGTTGCTGAACGCCGACATCACCGCACCGATCGCCAGCGCCCAGCCCATCGGCGCCTTCGCCGCCAGCCATCCGCCGAGCGCCACGCCGAGCATGCTCGAGAGCAACGCCACCGCCCCATCGGCCACCGCGATCGCCTCCAGGCTGTAGCCGAGATCGGCGAACAGCGGATGCGACAGGGTCAGCGCCATGACGTCGCCCATGCGATAGATCGAGACGAACAGCAGGATCGGGATCACCACCAGCCCGAACCGCCACGCGACGTTGACGTACGCCGCGAGAGTCGACGTCGTCAGCAACCGGTGGCCGGTCGGCAAGCGCCTGAGCCACGTCACCGCCGCGCCCAGCGCGACGAACGGCAGCAGTGCGATGGCGAACACCCAATACTGCAGCGTCTCGGGCTTATCGAGGCCGACCGAGCCCATCGCAGCGAACAGCAGCCAGCCGACAAGAGCGGTCGCCACGCCGGTGACCGCGAGGATCGCGAGGCTCGCGCCGATGCCGGACACCAGCGCGCCACCGCGCCCCGCCGCGCTCCCCTTGGGTCGCATGCAGGCGAGGATGGGAAAGGGCAGGAACGCGATCGCGCCGATAACCAGGTAGGCGGTGGTCCAGTCGCTCTTGGCGGCGATGTAGATCGCCCCGCTGCCGGCGGCGACCATCGCGCTGCGGTAGCCCCACAGGTTGGCCGCGACGATCGGGCCTTGCTCCTGCGCGGTGGGAGCCAGCTCGATCCGCCAGCCATCCGCCGCCACTTCCAGCGTGGTGGTCCAGAACGCCAGCAGCACCGCGAACAGCGCGGTGAGTTCGAGGTTCGTGTCGGACGAGGTCAGCGCCATGCCGACGGTGGCGAGGATGATGCCGAGCTGGGCGAGCATAATCCATCCGCGCCGCTTGCCCCAGAAGCGGCCGAAGCCCGGCACGTCATACTTGTCGAGCAGCGGCGCCCAGGCGAACTTGAAGGTCGGCAGCAGCGCCACCCAGCCGAAATAGCCGACGGTGACGATATCGACGCCGTGGGTCTTCAGGCGCAGCAGCAGCACGGCGTTGAACATGTAGAACGGCAGGCCGGCGGCGAACCCCAGCAATAGATAGAGCGCCCGCAAGCGCCACGGGCTGGCAGGGGCGGAAGTCGCGAGGTGGGCGTCATTCATCGCGGGCAGCCTAACGCCACTGTTGCATCGCTGCCAATGCCGAGCGGTTATGTTCCGCCCAACGAAAATAATGATGTTCGTGAGCGTCCCGCATTCGTAAAACGGTCACATAAGGAGCAAGCGCTCTCATGGGGGACTTCCAGATGCGATCGATCGTTTTCCGCACTTCCGCACTCGCCACCGGCTGCGCCGTCATCGCGCTCGCCACCGCCGCACCCGCGATGGCGCAAGACGATACGACCAGCGCCGCGGCCGAGGTGACTACCGACGCCGCGGGACAGCCGGTGGATAAGCCGGGTGAGATTCTCGTCACCGGTTCGCGCATCAGGCAGGATCCGACCCGCAGTGCGCTGCCGCTTCAGGTGATAACGCCGCAGGACCTGACCCGCGAAGGCATCAACAGCCCTGAACAGTTGATTTCGTTCCTTTCGACCAACGGAAACGGTGCGGACAATCTGGCGTCCAACACCGACGTGACGAGCGGTGCCCAGCGCGGAACCAACGGCCTGTCGGCAGCCAACTTGCGGGGCCAGGGTTCGGCGGCCACGCTGGTCCTGCTCAATGGCCGCCGCGTTGCGGCGCACGGGCTCACCGGTTCGGCGGTCGACGTCAACCAAATCCCGTTTGCTGCGATCGAGCGGGTCGAGGTGCTCAAGGACGGCGCATCGGCAATTTACGGCACCGACGCGATCGGCGGGGTGATCAACTTCATCACGAAGACCGATTTTCAGGGCGTGGCGCTGAGTGGCTTCACCGATTTCACGCAGGAGGGCGACAGCCCGATCTATCGGGTCACCGGCACTGCCGGTTATGGTGATCTGGCCGGACAGGGCTTCAACATCATGGGCTCGGTCAGCATGAGCTGGAACGGGGTCCTGCGCGGCACGGATCGCGATTTCGTGAATGCGAACCAGCCCAACCGGGGCCTCTCCGCAGACACCCGAGGGACGCCGATCGCCACGGCATTCCCGAACGGCCCGAACGCCCTGTTCGCGCCGACCGGCAGCCTCCTCAGTGGTGTTTCCCTGATCTCTCCCGGCACAACGGTGAACGCCACTGGCGGCATTAACGTGCTCGATTTGCCCGGCGGAGCCGGCTGCGCCTCAATGCCCGGCGGCTTGCCTTATGACGAGCAACTATGGTCGACGCCCGGCGCGTTGTATGCTTGTTCGTACGACACTGCACGCGCCGCAATCCTGCAGCAGCCGCTCAAGACGCTCACCTACTACGGTCGCGGTACGCTGGCTCTGGGTGCGCACACTCTGTCGGCGGAAATCACCGGTTCGGATGCCGACAGCTCGAAGCAGTTCTCGCCCAACCAGTACTCGGGCAACGCAACGACCATGCCCTTGTAC
>JAEWKG010000147.1 GCA_023386135.1 Pseudomonadota bacterium
TTTCGACCTTGGCCTGTATCACTCGTGGTGGCGGGACGTTCAGTCGGACCGCCTCGCGGCCGGGGGCCTCGTCGAGACCACCACCGCAGGCGACGCGGCCATCTCCGGTGCCGAGTTGACCGTCACCGGCTCGATCGCCGACCGTTGGTTCCTTGAGGCTGGCGCCACGCTCCAATCGGCCATGCTCGTGTCCGATCCGAACGGGCTGGACCTCGACGACCGCAGGCTTCCGGTCGTGCCGAAGTGGACGTTGCGTGCTTCCGCCCGGCGCACGTGGTCGATCGGTCCGTGGGATATCGCCGCTACCGGGCGTTTGCGGTATGTCGGTTCGGAGCGGCTGAGCTTCGATCCCGCGCTGGATCGGCCGATGGGGCGCACGCTCGACAGCGCGCTGGAGCTTCGCGCGCAGCAGGATCGATGGACCGCCAGCGTGGAACTTTCCAACCTGTTCGGCGGCGCCGAGGATACGTTTGCCTACGGTAATCCGTTGCGGCTTCCCGCAGGGCCGCAATTCATTCCGCAAGAGCCGTTCTCGGCCCGGCTGACGCTGGTCTTTCGACCATGAAACGCCTGGCCAGTCCTGCCCCCGCATTCGCCGCCCAGCGGTCGAAGAAGCCCGCTCCGAGCGCTCGTTCGGCGGCGATCAGGCAGACGCATACCCCGGTGCCCAGCGCCGCAACCGCGGCACCTCCGGCGAGAGGATACCCGGTCCCGCCGCCCGCAACGAAGGCGATCAGCTTGATCATGACGACGGTCAGCACCAACCCGGCGAACAGTCCCACGGTGCCGGCCCCGCGCTTCGGCGGCTTGCCCACGACCAGCGCGCAAACGGCAGTGAACACCGCCAGCAGGACCCATAAGCCTCGGCCCACCGCGTTGGCGCGGGCGCGCGATCCCGGGATCGTCAACAGCCGGCCCAGCGGCACTTCGCGCAGCGGATCGGCTGCAGTTCTGCCGCTCGGTCCCGCGGCGGGATCGCGGGAGTCGAACAGGAACAGCGCGAACGACATGGCGTGGCGCCCTTGCCGGTCGACCGACTGGCCGTCGCGCAGCTCGACCTGCATTTGCTGGTCCGCCCCGATCCCGACCCGCGCATCGCGCGCCGAATATGTTCGGTCTGGCGTTTCGAGAAAGATCCCTTCGAGAGTCCCCTTGGCGGCGTCGACGCGATCGAAACGGAGCGACGCGCCATGCCCGAGGTCGACGAATTCGCCCGCCGCCATGCTGTACCCGAAGTCGCCACTCGCCACTCGGCGCGTGATCTCCGCGAGGCTCGCCTCGCCGGCGGGAAGCAGCCAGCCCTGGTTGAGGAACGTCGCAGCCGCCACGAGCATGACGGCCGACGCCGGTATCCGGAGCCACCGTGCGGGCCCCACCCCCGCCGCCTCGATCGCCTCCAGTTCGCCGCGCAAGGTCATCCGGCGCACGGTGAGGGCGATGGCCAGATACAACCCGAAGATCAGGCCGAGCCCGAGGTATTCCGGCAGCAGTCCGAGAACGCTTTGCGCGATGATAGTGCGCGCGTGACCGGCCACTCTCACCAGCTCGAGAAGACTGGGCAGATGCTCGAGCAACATGATCGAAAGCACGATCCCCACCACCGCGGCGAAGGCGCCCAGCAGCTGGGCGGCCAGATAGCGGTCGAGCCGCGCGATCACGCCGCGAGCCGGTGGCCGTGCGCGGCAATGGAAGCGTAGAGGGCGAACAGCTCGGCGAAGTGATCCTCCATGCTCCGCGCCGTTGCGCCCGCCGGGCGCGGGCCGAGGGAGGCGAGCACGCCGATGGCATGCGCCGCCGCGAGCGGATCGGCGGACCGGTACAACAGCCCATACCCGGCGCCATGGTCCGCCGCGCCGCCACGGTCGGGAACGATGAGCGGGACGCCGCAGGCACGCGCTTCGGCTGCGGCCATGCAAAACGTTTCCGCCTCGCAGCCATGCAGCAGCGCGTCGCTGCTCGCCAGCAATCGCGCGAAGGTCTGGCGGTCGGTCTCCGGTGCGAACAAGCGGATATGCGGATTACCTCCGATCGCCGCGAGCACCGCCTTTCGCTCCCGCCCGTCGCCGAATATGGCCAAGCCGACCGGCTGGTCGCGACCCGCAAGCGTCGCGGCACGCACGAGCATCGGCACGCGCTTTTCAGGCGCGAGCCGCCCGGCCGCAATAAGCAGCGTCGCGTCCTCCGGCAGGCCGCACCGGCGCAGCAGGTCGGCGCGGATCGCCGGATCGCGCTTGTCCGGCGAAAAGAGGCTTCGCTCGATCCCCATGGGCACGGTCGCGACGCCGTTCACGCCGCCGTTGGCCAGCCTCTGGGCGAGGTCGGCGCTCGGACAGACCACCGCATGGTACGCCCGGCCCAGCGTGCGCAGGTGCCGCCAGAACGGGTCCATGTGCCGGTCGATCGCCTCGCGTTCGAGCAGGGGGCCGAACCAGCGGTAGGCGTAGGCGGAGAGCGGATCGGCGTGCATCACCAGCGCCTTGGGGACGTCGGGTCGCCACCGTGCGACCATCGTAGGGCTGCGCCAGGGTGAGGAAACCTCGACGAAATCCGGCGCGATCCGGTCGAGCGCGGCATGGACCGTGCCCTCGTCAGCGAAGAAGCGATACCTGCGGTCAAGCGGGAAGCGCGGTGCCGCCAGCGATACGATCCGTGCGCCGGGGCCTCGCTCGATCACGGCATCGGCCGCGCCCGGCACCACGACCGTCATCTCGTGTCCGAGCAGTGGCCCGACCGCGAGCTTCTGTTCGACATAGGTCCGGACCCCGCCGCCGCCGGGGGCATAGAAGGCGCAGACGTCGACGATCTTCACGTGGCTATTTCCGTTGAGCGAGCGGCCGCATGGCGAGGCCTTGGCGATAGTTCAGAACGATGGTGATCGGGGTCGGATCGCGGCCGGCCATAACCGCCGCGGCGGCAGCCTTGGGCTTGCTCCACCCGAGCGCCGGATTGCCGGCGAACCCGATCCCGTCGACCCTCCACCCGAACTTGCGATTGGAATCGCGGTCGTGGAGCAGCATCACGCTGTACCGTCCGGGCCCGGGCACCCGGACGCACAGCAGGGGGGTGCCCGAGGCCGGCATATCCACCTCGACCCGGCGGAACGTCTTGCCCGCGGCCACCAGGATGTTGTCGTCGGCGAGGAAGTCCTCGTCCCGATCAGGATAGACTTCGAGCTTCAGCCGCCCCTGGCGATCCTTCAGGCCGGTTGCGGAGACGATGAAGGCGGCGCCGTCTTCGTGCGCGCGGCATTGGCCGGCAGCCTTCCCCAGGTCCGGACTGGAGACGAGAGTACCAGCCGACAGCAGCGGGAGCAGCGCGAGGCTAAGCGGGGCGCTGCTCATGCGAGCCTCCGTTCACCAGATCGGCGAGCGCAAAGGCGATGCCGACAAAGATGTGAAGCGCGAGGATCAGTCCCGCGATCATCGTCATCAGCGCGCCGATTTCGACATCTCGCCCAAGCGCGAAGACCGCCGCGCCGGCGAACACCACGTCCTTGTTGGGGAGGAACGGCAGGCGGGAAATGACCAGCCGCATCGCCGCGAGCAACAGCCACCAGACCACCGACGTCGCGGGCAGGACCAGATGCCAGGCGACCGCCCCCAGCACCGCCGCGGCGGCGATCCGCGCCAGGTGCACGCCGAACACGAAGGCGAGCTGGCGCCGCTCGAGCGAGAAGATTTTTCCGCGCAGGAATACCACCGCGAACGAACTCACCAGGACGATCGCGAGCGACCAGCCCACCGCCTCGCCGTGCCCGCCGAGTGACAGGAGGCCGGCGAACGGCATGGCCAGCGCCACCATCAGCGCAGTCATCGCATTACCTGCCATCGCGGACATTACCGCGACGTCCTTGACCGTTCCGAACGGGGCGCACGACAGCGCCAGACGCCGCCGCGCCCAGCCGTAGAAATACGCGTCGCCGAGGTAGCCGAGCAGCAGCTCGTTATAGACCTGCTTGCGCAACAGCGGGAAGATCGCCTCGGGCCCGACCCGCCACAGACGGCGATAGATCAGCCACTCGCTGACCGGCGCGGCAAGGTAGGCGAGGACAAACGCTGCCCAGAACGCCGGCGTCCGCGGCACCAGCGCGCGCAGGTTATCGAAGTTGAGCCCGCGCGCCTGATACAGGGCCACCGAAATCACACCGAGCGAGAACACGGTCGCTGCGAGCCCGAGCCATGAACGCGGCGCGCGATCTTGCGCGAGAAACGCAGGAGCATGGGTTGCTTCCAGCGCGGCGGCTTGGTCGGTCATGGGGAATCCGCGAAACCTTCAGTTACCCCACGACGCCGCCGACGCAGCCAAACCACACCCGTGTTGCGAGAAAATGAATACTTCGCCGCCGGTTGGAAAGGCGCTCAGGTGAATGGGATATCTTGCGGAAAGCCGCTGCCGGATCGGGACAGCAGGTCGGCGTAGCGCTCCGGCACGTGCGTGGCGGTGAAGTGCGCCAGCGTCCGGTCGATGCTCTGCATCAGCTCGGGCCGGGTCGTGTCGCCGGGATGCACCGCCAGGCGCACCGTCTCGCAGCGCGTCAGCGCCGAACGCGCGAGCGCCGCGCAGGCGATCGAAGACGCCGCACGGGGGCCGGAGCGGCTCGCCCAGGTGATCACCGGCCCGCGCGCGAGCACCTGGCGCGTGGCGGGACGCCAGACCTTCAAGTGATCCTCGGCGATGGTGAAGCGATTGTCGGCAAGGGCATCGTGGGAATCGCGGCTGTAGAGCCACGCCGGCGCGATGAAGCCCGCAACCTTGCGACCGATCACGTCCTCGATCACCGCGCGACCGCGCGCCATCCGGGTCGACGCTTCGTCACGCCCGAGGCCGAGAAATTCCCCCTCGCCGGCGGTCATGCGCTGCGCCTTGAAACGCGCCAAGCCCCGGTGACGGCAATCGTCGCGATGCGACCAGCCGTGAACGAACATCTCGACCCCGCGATCGGCCCACCGCCGCAGCTTGCCGGCGAACGCCGGCGACTTCGTCAGCGGCGCTTCGTCCCAGTGATCCGGCACCACCAGCATGGCGTAGCGCGCGGCGCCGAGGCGCTGGTCGAGGACGTCCGCCAACCGATCGATCGCGCCTTCGAAGCGGGGACCGACGTCGTGAATTGCGGCGAGGAGACATCCGCGGTCCGATGGAGCCTGCGTGGCGGTGGAATGAGAGCGTGAGCGGTCGGCATCGCGAAACATCAGCACCTCGGGCGAACAGTGGCATCGCAAGGACGCCGCTGCCCGAGCAAAACCTCAGTTCACCGAATTCGAGCACTTTTGGGGAAGACCGCCAGCAGACAAGCCTCCGCAAGCGCGGGGGCTTTTTTGTTGCCCGGCAGGATATCGCGCGGCACTGCGACGCCTCAACCTACCCTGCTGGAAGACCGACCCGATGAAGACCCGCGCCGCCGTTGCATTCGCGCCCAAGCAGCCGCTCGAGATCGTCGAGCTCGATCTGGAGGGGCCCAAGGCGGGCGAGGTGCTGGTCGAGATCATGGCGACCGGCGTGTGCCACACCGATGCCTACACCCTCGACGGGCTCGACAGCGAAGGGTTGTTCCCGAGCGTTCTCGGCCACGAAGGCGCCGGGATCGTGCGCGAGGTCGGCGCGGGCGTGACCTCGGTCAAGCCCGGCGACCACGTGATCCCGCTCTACACGCCCGAGTGCGGGAAGTGTAAGTCGTGCCTCAGCGGCAAGACCAACCTGTGCACCGCGATCCGCGCGACGCAGGGCAAGGGCGTGATGCCCGACGGCACCAGCCGCTTCTCGTACAAGGGCGAGACGATCTACCACTACATGGGTTGTTCGACCTTCTCGAATTTTACCGTCCTACCCGAGATCGCAGTCGCGAAGATCCGCGAGGACGCGCCGTTCCAGACCAGTTGCTACATCGGCTGCGGGGTCACCACCGGGGTGGGCGCAGTGCTTAACACCGCCAAGGTCCAGCCGGGCGACAATGTTGTGGTGTTCGGGCTCGGCGGCATCGGGCTAAACGTGATCCAGGGCGCGAAGCTGGCGGGCGCAGGCAAAATCGTCGGCGTCGACCTCAATCCCGCGCGCGAGGAGTGGGGCCGCCGGTTTGGCATGACCGACTTCGTCAACACCGCCGGCAAGAGCCGCGAGGACACCATCGCCGCGATCGCCGCGCTGACCGACGGCGGGGCCGACTACAGCTTCGACTGCACCGGCAATACCGATGTCATGCGCACCGCTCTCGAGTGCTGCCACCGCGGCTGGGGCACCTCGATCATCATCGGCGTGGCCGAGGCGGGCAAGGAGATCGCCACCCGCCCGTTCCAGCTCGTCACGGGGCGCAACTGGCGCGGCACAGCGTTCGGCGGGGCCAAGGGCCGAACCGACGTGCCGAAGATCGTCGACATGTACATGGACGGCCAGATCGCCATCGACCCGATGATCACCCACGTCCTCTCGCTCGACGAGATCAACAAAGCGTTCGACCTGATGCACGCCGGTCAATCGATCCGCTCGGTCGTGGTCTATTGACGGGAGCGGCCGAGGCGTATGGAATAGGCGAAAGCTAGAAGCGAGGACACGTCATGGCCACTGCATCCACTATCGCGAACGACACCATGCCCGAAGGCGAGTGGGCCGCGCGGGTCGATCTGGCTGCCGCTTACCGGCTGGTCGCGCTGCATGGCTGGGATGACCTCATCTTCACGCACCTTTCGGCGCGGGTGCCGGGGCCTGAGCATCATTTCCTGATCAATCCCTACGACATGATGTTCGAGGAAATTACCGCGAGCTCGCTGGTCAAGATCGACGTCGACGGCAATCCGGTCGGCAAGAGCGAGCATCCGGTCAATCCGGCCGGCTTCACCATCCACTCGGCAATCCACATGGCACGCGAAGATGCGCACGCGGTGATGCACCTCCATACCCCGCACGGTCAGGCGGTTTCGGCGATGGAGTGGGGGCTGCTGCCGCACACGCAGACCGCGATGATCGCGTCGCACGACGTCGCGTACCACGACTACGAAGGCATCGCGACCGACCTGGAAGAGCGCGAGCGGCTGGTCGCTGACTTAGGCACCAAGAACGCGATGATCCTGCGCAACCACGGCACGCTGACCGTGGGCGAGAGCGTCGCCGCGTGCTTCCTGAGGCTCTATTTCCTCGAGCGCGCGTGCGAGGCGCAGGTGCACATGCTCGCCGCGGGGCGCGAGAACCTCAACAACCCGCCGCAGGGCACGCCCGAGAAGGTCGAGATCCAGAGCAATCCCAAAGGCATGGGTGCGCTGGCGCAGGCGCTGGCGTGGCCCGCGCTGCTGCGCAAGCTCGACCGGATCGACACCTCCTACCGCAACTGAGCGGCCTCGCGCGCGAGCGCTTCGATCCGCGCCGGATCGGGCGCTCCCACCGGGGCGACCCAGCTGCCGCCGACACACAGCACCGGCTCGAGCGCGAGCCAATCGCTGGCGGTTTCGCGGGTGATCCCGCCGGTGGGACAGAAGCACACCTGACCGAACGGCGCGGCGAGTGCCTTCAAGGCGGGAATGCCGCCCGCCGCGGTGGCGGGGAAAAACTTGAAGTGGGTGAGGCCCATGTCGAGCCCGCGCATGATGTCGCCGGCGGTGGCAATGCCGGGCAGGAACGGCACGCCGCTGGCGATGGCCGCGCGGCCGAGATTCTCGGTCAGGCCCGGCGAAACGATGAACTCCGCGCCCGCTTCCAGTGCTTCTTCGAGCTGCGCCGGACCGGTCACCGTGCCCGCGCCGACAAGCGCACCTTCGACAGTCTTCATGGCGCGGATCGCGTCCAGCGCGGCGGGGGTGCGTAGGGTCACTTCGAGCACCGGCAGGCCGCCCGCGACCAACGCCTCGGCGAGCGGCACGGCGTGGGCGACGTCGTCGATCACGATCACCGGGATCACCGGCGCGGTGCGCATGATCGTGCCGATCTCCATCACAAGTCTCCCACGGCGAGCATCGCGCTGGCACCGTGTTCGGCCGAGTCGGCGCGATCGCGGAACATCGCGAACAGTTCACGGCCCACGCCGTGGAGGTCTTCGCGCATCGCCGCGGCTTCGCGAGCGGCGAGGTCGGCGGTGGTGGTGAGCACGCCCTCCTCGGCCGCCAGGCGGATGATATCGCCGTCGCGGAGGCGGGCGAGCGGACCGCCGCCGAGAGCCTCGGGCGTACAGTGGATTGCGGCCGGCACCTTGCCACTGGCACCGCTCATCCGCCCGTCGGTGACGAGCGCGACGCGGTAGCCACGGTCCTGCAGCACGCCGAGCACGGGGGTCAGCTTGTGCAGTTCGGGCATGCCGTTGGCTTGCGGGCCCTGGAAGCGGACGACCACGACCACGTCGCGGTCGAGTTCACCGTTCGCGAAGGCCTGCGCTACCCCAACCTGGTCGTCGAACACGCGGCACGGCGCCTCGATCGTCCAGCGCTCGGGATCGACCGCGCTGGTCTTGAAGCAGGCCCGGCCAAGATTGCCCTCGACCAGCCGCATCCCGCCTTCGGGGGCGAAGGGGGCCGAGGCGCCGCGCAGGATCGTCTCGTCGCCGCTCGGCCCGGGATCGCGCCAGGCGAGCTCCTCGCCGTCGAGCCAGGGTTCGAGCGCGTAGGCGCCGAGGTCCTCGCCGTGGACGGTCATGATGTCGCGGTGAATCAGCCCCGCGTCGAGCAGCTCGCGCACCACGAAGCCGAGGCCCCCGGCGGCCTGGAAGTGGTTCACGTCGTCCGCGCCATTGGGATAGACCCGCGCGAGCAACGGCACCGCAGCGCTCAGTTCGGCCATGTCGTTCCAGTCGATCTGCACCCCGGCGGCGCGGGCAAAAGCGGGGATATGCAGCGCGTGGTTGGTCGAGCCGCCCGTCGCCAGCAAGCCGACGGTGGCGTTGACCACCGCCTTTTCGTCGACGCATTTGGCCAGCGGGCGGTAGTCGTTGCTCATCCGCGTGATCGCCGCCAGCCGGTGGACCGAGGCGCGGGTCAGCGCCTGGCGCAGCGGCGTGCCCGGATTGATGAACGCCGCGCCGGGAAGCGACAGGCCCATAAGGTCGAGCATCATCTGGTTCGAATTGGCGGTGCCGTAGAACGTGCAAACGCCCGCCGAGTGATAGCTCGCCGCCTCGCTTTCGAGGAGCTCGGCACGGGTCGCCTTGCCCTCGGCATAAAGCTGGCGGACGCGCTGCTTTTCCTTGTTCGAGATGCCGGTCGGCATCGCGCCGGCGGAAAAGAACATCGTCGGCAGGTAGCCGAACCGCAGGCCGCCGATCAGCAAACCTGGCACGATCTTGTCGCACATGCCGAGCATCGCGACCGCGTCGTACATCGAATGGCTGAGGCTGACCGCGGTCGAGAGCGCAATGACATCGCGGCTGAACAGCGACAGCTCCATGCCGTCGGTGCCCTGCGTCACCCCGTCGCACATCGCGGGGGTCGCACCAGCGACTTGGCACGTCGCACCCACCTCGCGCGCCCACACCTTCATCTGCGGCGGGTAGGCGCCGAACGGCTGGTGTGCGGAGATCGTGTCGTTGTAGGCGGTGACGATGCCGATGTTCGGCCCCGCGCGGGTAGCGATCGAGGGCTTGTCCTCCGCGCTCGCGGCGAACCCGTGCGCGAGGTTGGAGCAGGCCAGCGCGGTGTTGCGGTCGGCATGCCGGTCGCCCTCACGCTCCATCAGGTCGAGGTAGCGGCGGCGGCTGTCGGCCGAACGCTCGACAATCCGCCGGGTGACACGGTGGACGGTGTCGTGGAGATCACTCATGCCACGTTACTCCATCCCGCTCGGCGAGCGCGATCGCCGCGCTCGGGCCCCAGTTTCCGGCGCCGTAGCTCTTGGGCTCGAGGCCCGTGTCCGCCCACAGCGCGCGGATGGCATCGACCCATTCCCACTGCGCCTCCACCTCGTCGCGGCGGACGAACAGCGTCTGGTCGCCTTCGATGAGGTCGAGTAGCAGCCGCTCGTAGGCGATCCGGTGCACCGCGCCCGCCAACGCATCGGGCATCGAGATGTCGAGCGGCACCGGGCGCAGGCGGATGCCCTCGCGGTCGAGGCCCGGCACCTTGGCCATCAGCGACAGGTGGACGTTCTCTTCGGGCTGGATGCCGATCACGAGCTGGTTGGGCCGCGTCTTCGCGCCGCGGCCTTCGAAGATCGAGAACGGCACGCAGCGGAACTGGATGACGATCTCGGTGACCCGCTCGGGCAGCCGCTTCCCGGTGCGCAGGTAGAACGGCACACCCTTCCAACGCCAGTTGTCGACGTGCGCCTTGATCGCGACGAAGGTCTCGGTCGCGCTATCCTTGCCCAGCTCGTCGTCGTAACCCGGCACCGCCTGGCCAGCGATCGCTCCGGCGCGGTACTGGCCGGTGACCGTCTCGCCCTCCGCCACCTTGCGCAGGGAGCGGAGCACCTTGACCTTCTCGTCGCGCACCGCAGTGGCGTCGAAGCTGGTCGGCGGCTCCATCGCCACCAGCGCGAGGAGCTGGAGCATGTGGTTCTGCACCATGTCGCGCAGCGCACCGCTGTCGTCGTAGTAGGCGACGCGGCTTTCGAGCCCGACCGTCTCGGCGACGGTGATCTGCACGTGGTCGATGTAGTTGGCGTTCCAGATCGGCTCGAACATCACGTTGGCAAAGCGCAGTGCGAGCAGGTTTTGTACCGTCTCCTTGCCGAGATAGTGGTCGATCCGGAAAATCCGGTCCTCGCTGAACGCACTCGCCACCGCGTCGTTGATTTCGCGGCTGCTCTCGAGGCTGGTGCCGAGCGGCTTTTCGAGCCCGATGCGCACGTTCTCGCCGGTAAGTCCCGCCGAACGCAGCCCGGCGATCGTCGGCTCGAACAGGCTCGGCGCGGTGGACAGGAAGATCGCCAGCCCTTCATTGGGCGTGCCGACCTTCTTCGCCAGCGCCTCGAACCCGTCGGTCTTAGAGGCATCGAGCGCCTGGTACGACAGACGATTGAGGAAGTCCGCCAATCCGCCTCGCCGCCCCGGGGGGAGATGCTTCTCCAGCGCCGCCCGCGCGAAGCTGCGGAACTCCGCGTCGGTCATCTCCGACCGCGCGGTGCCGACGATCTTCAGTCCCGGCGCGAGCAACCCGTCATGCGCCAGCGCGCACAGCGATGGCAGCAGCATCCGCTGCGACAGGTCGCCGGTCGCACCGAACAGCAGCAGGCGGTCCGCGGAGAACTTCAAGGGCTCAACTCCATGAGAACGGAAGAACGCCTCTTTGCCGTGGAAGCTCCCTTACGGAAGCACAAGTCGCCCTAGTGCCGGAACACCGCCGACATCGATGAATCGTGCGGCCCTTCGCGCACTTCGTTGAGCTCGTTGCGGCCCACCACCATGTGGTGCACCGCGTCGGGGCCATCGGCGATCCGGAGTGTGCGGGTGTTGGCATACATGCGCGCGAGCGGGGTGTGCTGCGACACGCCGAGCGCGCCGTACATCTGGATCGCGTCGTCGATGATCTCGCACACGCGCTCGGGCACCATGGCCTTGACCATGTGGATCCAGATGCGTGCCTCGCGGTTGCCGAGCACGTCCATCGCCTTGGCCGCCTTGAGCACCATCAGGCGCATCGCCTCGATGTCGATGCGTGCGCGGCTGACGATCTCGAGGTTGCCGCCCAACTGGATGATGGGCTTGCCGAAGGCGACCCGGCTCATGCCTCTGCCGACCATCAGGTCGAGCGCCTTCTCCGCCGAGCCGATCGCGCGCATGCAGTGGTGGATGCGGCCGGGCCCGAGGCGGAGCTGGCTGATCTCGAACCCGCGCCCTTCGCCGAGGAGAATGTTGGATGCCGGCACCCGCGCGTTGTTGAAGCGGATATGCATGTGGCCGTGCGGCGCGTCGTAGTCGCCGAACACCTGCTGGCCGCCGACGATCTCGACCCCCTCGGTCGGCAGCGGGACCAGGA
>JAEWKG010000158.1 GCA_023386135.1 Pseudomonadota bacterium
GCCCTCGCCCCCTGGCTGCGCCTCCTCCCCGGACTCGCCCTCGTCGCCTGCGCCACCCGGCTGCCCTCCTTCCGGCTGCCGCTCTGGAACCCGGACGAGGGCTTCCTCGCCATACAGGCCCGGCTGCTCGCCGACGGCGGCACGCTCTACCTCGACGAAGTCGCCGACATGCCGCTCTCCACCCAGGCCCGCATCCTGCGCGTGCTGACCGAGCAGAGCTTCGTCCGCGTTGGCGGCACCCGCCAGATCGCGGTCGACGTGCGGGTGGTTTCCTCCTCCTCGCGCGATCTCGCCGGGGAAATCGAAGACAAGACCTTCCGCGAGGACCTGTTCTACCGCCTCAACGTGGTGCCGGTGACGATCCCCTCGCTCGCCGAGCGGCGCGACGACATCCCCGCGCTCGCCGAGCATTTCTTCACCCGCTACGCCGCCGAGCAGGGCATTGCCCCGCCCGAGCTGTCGGAAGAAGCGATCGCCGCGCTGCAGGCCTACGATTGGCCGGGCAACGTCCGCCAACTGCGCAACGTGGTCGAGCGCACCGTCATCCTCACTCCACGTGACCGGCTCGCCACGATCGAGGCCGACATGCTGCCGAGCGAGATCACCGGCGGCCGTCTGGGCGGGGGCGGGGGCGTCTCGACAATGATGGGCGTGCCCTTGCGCGAAGCGCGCGAAAGCTTCGAGCGCGAGTACCTCACGATCCAGATCCGGCGCTTCTCCGGCAACATCTCCAAGACCGCCAGTTTCATCGGCATGGAGCGCTCCGCGCTGCACCGGAAACTGAAGCTTCTCGGCATGGGCGACCGCCGCGACGACGAATAGTCGCACCGCTCGCGGAACACGCACCCAGCGAAAGCATTTGCGAATCAAGCGGGACGCCCCATAATCGTTCGCGATACGCGGCGTGCGGTATTCATATCGTGCGCCAGATCGCGAACCGTCCCAAGTAACGCGGGCGGACGCCAAGAAAGAACACGGAGACCACTCAAGTGTCCACATCCCGCACGCTGTCCGCGCGCCCCGTTGCGGCGAAAGAACCCGAGCCGACCGTGCCCTCGTCCGGCGGCAAGCAGCAGAGCCTGCAGGACGCGTTCCTCAACCTGCTGCGCAAGCACAAGACCCCGGTGACCATGTTCCTGGTCAAGGGCGTCAAGCTGCAGGGCATCGTCACCTGGTTCGACAACTTCTCGATCCTGCTGCGGCGGGACGGGCAGTCGCAACTGGTCTACAAGCATGCGGTCTCGACCATCATGCCGAGCCAGCCGATCGACGCGGGCCAGTTCGGCAGCCAGGGCTCCAACGCCAAGCAGCGGCTGCTGCAGGACGTGTTCCTGAGCCGCGTGCGCGAGGCCGAGGTGCAGGTGACCATGTTCCTGGTCAACGGCGTGATGCTGCAGGGCAAGATCGCTGCCTACGACCTGTTCTGCATGCTGCTGGAGCGCGAAGGCTACGTCCAGCTCGCCTACAAGCATGCGGTATCGACCATCCAGCCGGCGAGCGCGGTCGATCTCTCCGACGAATTCGAAGGCGACGAAGACTGAGTTTCGACGACGACCTGCTCTGCGAGGTATCGCGCGGCGCGCGCGCACTGGTGGTCTGCCCCGACGTGCGCGGGCGGCACCACGATCTCGAACCCGAAGCACGGCTGGAAGAGGCCTGCGGTCTGGCGCTGGCGATCGGCATCGTCATCGCCGACGCATTCGTCGTGCCCGTGCGGCAGGTTCGCCCCGGCACGCTGTTCGGCTCGGGCCAAGTCGACAACATCGCCACATCGTGCGAGCAGCACGAGGCCGAGCTGGTGGTGGTCGACGGCGCGCTGAGCCCGATCCAGCAGCGCAACCTCGAAGACCGGCTGAAGCGCAAAGTCATCGACCGCACCGGCCTGATCCTCGAAATCTTCGGCGAGCGCGCCGCGACCGCCGAAGGACGGCTGCAGGTCGAGCTGGCGCACCTCGACTACCAGCAGAGCCGCTTGGTCCGGTCGTGGACTCACCTCGAACGCCAGCGCGGCGGCTTCGGCTTCCTCGGCGGGCCGGGCGAGACGCAGATCGAGGCCGACCGGCGGATGATCCGCCAGCGCATGGGCCGCCTGCGCAAGGAACTGGAGGGCGTGCGCAAGACCCGCGCGCTCCACCGCGACCGCCGCGGCCGCGCGCCGTGGCCGATCGTCGCGCTGGTCGGCTACACCAACGCGGGCAAATCGACGTTGTTCAACCGCCTGACCGGCGCCGAGGTGATGGCGGAGGACCTGCTGTTCGCCACGCTCGACCCGACCATGCGCGCGATCGCCCTGCCGGGGGTGGAAAAGGCTATCCTGTCGGACACGGTGGGCTTCATCTCCGACCTGCCGACCCAGCTCGTCGCGGCCTTCCGCGCGACGCTGGAGGAAGTCACCGGGGCCGACCTTATCCTCCACGTGCGCGACATCGCCAATCCCTCGACCGCGGCGCAGAAGGCGCAAGTGCTCGAAGTGCTCGGCGACCTGGGTGTGACCGAAGGGGAGGGGGGGAGCGCCATCCCCATCGTCGAGGTGTGGAACAAGGCGGACCTGCTCGCCGCGGACGACCTCGCGGCGCTGCGCGAAAGTGCGGCGAGTGACGATGCCACGGTGCTCATCTCGGCGGTGACCGGAGAGGGTGTCGACACGCTGTTGGGCCGGCTCGGGGAGTTGCTGACGCAGCAGGCCCACGTCCACGAATTCGTCCTCCCGGCCAGCGCCGGGCGGCGGATCGCGTGGCTCCATGCCCACGGCGAGGTGCTGGCGGAGGATGAGGCGGGGCTCGGTCCCGACGGCCCGCTGCGGCGGCTCGCGGTGAAGCTCAACCCCAAGGAACTGGGGCAGTTCGAGACGCTATAACTTCTCGGCGCGCTTGACCCGCTGCCACAGGTCCTCCTGCTGCTCGAGCGACAAGCTGGCGAAAGCATCGCCGGCCAGCGCCTCCATTGCGCGAAAGCGGCGCTCGAATTTGGCATTGGCCGCGCGCAGCGCGTCTTCCGGCGCAATGCCGTAAGCGCGCACCACGTTGACCGCCGCGAACAGCAGGTCGCCGGCTTCCTCGAACCGCTCGCTGTCGGGAGCCTGCGCGAGTTCCTCCAGTTCTTCGGCCACTTTCGCCGCTGGACCCGCGCGGTCGGGCCAGTCGAACCCGGTGCGCGCCGCGCGTTTCTGCAGCTTGTCGGCACGCATCAAGGCCGGCAGCGCCGCCGCGACACCGTCCAAATGGCTTTGCGCGCCCTTCGACTGACGCTCCGCCGCTTTGAGCGCCTCCCAGCGTTCCTCGCGCGATCCTTCGCCGAGATCGCCATCGCCGAAGATATGCGGATGGCGCGCTTCCAGCTTGTCGGCGATCGAGCGCGCGACGGCCTCGAAATCGAACTGGCCGGCTTCCTCGGCGATGCGCGCCTGGAACACAACCTGGAAC
>JAEWKG010000240.1 GCA_023386135.1 Pseudomonadota bacterium
TCGTTTCAATCCAGTGCGATCAGCGACGCGGCTGCGCGGCCTGGTTTTCCGGCGCGATCGAGATGCGCACCGTTTCGCCGCTGCGGCCCGGGAAATCGGTGAACAGCGCCTGGATCAGGTTCGGCACCAGGTAGGGCAGGCGGTTCGAGGTCGAGGCCGCTTCGGCCTTGCCTTCGAACAGCCGCTCCCCGGTGGTGCGGCGGTCGATCTTCATGTCCACGCCGCTGGTGTAGACGGTATAGACGTCGAGCCCGTTGTCGAAGAACGGGTCGTAGAAGCCGTAGCTCCACGGGCCGCCCCAATAACCGCCGCGCCCGAAGCGGCCGTAGCCGAATGGGCTGTAACCGAAGCGGCTATAACCGAACCCGCCGCGGCCGTAGCCGTACCACGGGCTCCAGAAGGGATCGGAGAAGCCGGTCTGGCGCACGCGCTGGCGGCCCTTGTCGATACCGTAGTCGAAGCGGACGACGAGGTCGGCAGCATCGACGCTGTTGACGGGAGTGTAGCCGAGGTGCGCCATCTGGTCGGCGACCTGGTGCGCGTACTGCGAGAACTCGATCCCGCCAGCGAGCGCCGGATCGTCGGCGACGACGGTGAAGGTCTGGCCCTGCGGCGCGGGCAGCGCGCTCTGGAAACGCTGCACGTTGGCGTTGAACGGCGTGGCGCAAGCCGCAAGCGCGCCGAGCGCAATCGGCACGGCGATCATCTTCAGCTTGCGGCCGAGATTGGTCAGGATGGACATCTGCGAAACCCTTCGGTGTGAGTGCAAGGCGCAGCTTCTATCGAGGCCCACCACCCCGCAGGCACAAGCTGTCATCTCTGCGGCGAAGTGTAAAGTAAGCGCGGTGAACCGAATTTGAATGGCCGAATTGTCATTGCCAGAGCAATTATCAGGCCATCTAGCGCACCAATCCGAGTGCGGCGTAGGTCGCGTCGAGCGTCGGGCAGCCGATTTCGCGCGCCCGCGCGCTGCCGCGGGCGAGGATCGCGTCGAGCTCCTCGCGGTCGCCGAGTAGCTCGCGTAAGCGAGCCGAGATCGGGCGCAGCGTCTCGACCAGCAGTTCCCCGAGCGCCGGCTTGAACGCTCCGAAGCCTTGCCCGCCGAAGCGCGCGAGCACCTGTTCGGTGCTCTCACCCGACAGCGCGCCGTAGATCGCGACGAGGTTCAGCGCCTCGGTCCGTCCCTCGAGGCCCGCGGCTTCCGAGGGTAGCGGCTCGGGGTCGGTCTTGGCCTTCTTGACCTTCTGCATGACGAGGTCGGCGTCATCGACGAGGTTGATCCGGCTCATGTCGCTGGGGTCGGACTTGCTCATCTTGGCGCTGCCGTCGCGCAAGCTCATGATCCGCGCCGCCCCGGGCGGAATAATCGGCTCGGGCGCGGTGAAGGTCTCGCCGAAGTCGTTGTTGAACTTCTGCGCGATGTCGCGGGCCAGCTCGAGGTGCTGCTTCTGGTCCTCGCCCACCGGCACGTGCGTCGCCTGATAGAGCAACACGTCTGCGGCCTGCAGCACCGGGTAGGCGAACAGCGCGACCGACTGGCCTTCGCGGTTCTTGCCCGCCTTGTCCTTCCACTGCGTCATGCGATTGAGCCAGCCCATGCGCGCAGTGCCGTTGAGAAGCCATTGCAGCTCTGCGTGCGCCGGGACCTGCGCCTGGTTGAACAGGACCGAGCGCGCCGGGTCGATGCCGCACGCGACCAGCGCGGCGGCCATCTCCAGCGTGGCGCGCTTCAACTCGGCCGGATCGTGCGGCTGGCTGATCGCGTGGAGGTCGGCGAGGAAGAACAGGCACTGCGAGCCTTCGGCCAGCTCGTCCTGCATCCGCACCCAGTTGCGGATCGCGCCGAGGTAGTTGCCGAGATGAAGGTTGCCGGTGGGCTGGATGCCGGAGACGACGCGCATGGTGGTCGCTTTCTGTAAGTTCAGTCGAGAAGAGATATCCGTTGAAACGGACGGGCAGCGTTCAGAGCGAGCGCAGCCATCGCCAGGCCGCCCGGCCGCGCACCGCGAAGCGGGCCGGCGCTGACATCATGGGGGCGGTGGTCTTCATGCGTTTCGGGCTAACCCCAAACCGGTCACTCGGCAAGATCCACCGGCTTCGCAGGGCGCCGCCGAAGCTGCGCGAGCAGGCTACGGTCGAGCGCGCCGAACAGCAGCGCGGCGGCAAAGAACACCGCCATCCCGCCCGCGACCAGAGCGCCGAGCGACCAGATCCGCTCGAATGCGCTGCCGTCGTAGCGGGCGGCGAACTGCGGCATGAGCCACCACAGGAACGCCGCCATGACTCCTGTCGCGGCGAGCTGGCGGACGATCCGTCCCGCGAGCCGAGCGGTGACGTGAAACCAGCCGCGCATCTGCAGCAGCGTGTAGAGCGTCAGTACGTTGAGGCTGGCGGTAATCGCGGTTGCCGATGCGAGGCCGACGATGCCGTAGCGCGGCACGACATAGAAATTGAGCGCGACGTTTACCGCCAGCGCCCCGGCCGCGATCATCACCGGGGTACGGGTGTCCTCGCGGCTGAAGAAGGCGGGCTGGAACACCTTTACCAGCACATAGGCGGGGAGGCCGCAGACCAGCGCCCTGACAATGTCCGCCATCACCGCGCCATCGGCCAGCGTCATCTTCCCGCCGACGAAGAACGCGGTGACGAACGCCGGCGCGCAGATTGCGAGGGCGGCGGCGGCGGGCAGCGTGAGCAGCGTGCCGATTTCCACCGCATTGGCCTGCAACCGCTGGGCCTCGTCCACATGACCCTGCTGGATATGCCGCGCCAGCATCGGCAGGATCGCGGTACCGAGAGCGATCCCGAAGATGCCGAGCGGCATCTGGTTGAGGCGATCGGCCAGCTTGAGCAGGGTGAGCGATCCTTGCGGCAAGCTGGTGGCGAAGAAGGTGTCGACCAGCTGGCTGATCTGGTAAATCCCCGCGCCGAAGGTCGCCGGCAGGATCAGGAGACCGAGCTTGCGCACCTCGGGCGTAAGGTGCGGGCGGGTGAACTTGAGCCGCACGCCAGCCCGCCGCGCCGCCCAGCTCATGTAGGCGAGTTGCACCACGCCCGACAGCGCCAGCGAGAACGCCAGCGCCCATGCGACCACGCGGTCGTCACCGTGACTGCCGCGCAGGTACCAGCCGGTGACGATGCCCCCGATCATCACGAGGTTGAGGAACACCGGCGCGAACGCCCCGGGGGCAAAGCGGCTGCGCGCGTTGAGTACGCCCGACAGCATCGCCACCAGGCTGACGAGGCCGAGGTACGGAAAGGTCATCCGGCTCAGTGCGACCGACAGCTCGAACTTGCCCGGCACCGCGCCGTACTCGCGCGCCAGCAGCCAGACGATGCCCGGCATCGCGATCATGCATAGCGCGCTGAACGCAAGCAGCACCCACACGAACACGCTGAGCACGTCACCGGCGAAGCGGTCCGCCGCCTCATCGCCGCCATCACCATGCAGTGCACGGGAGTACATCGGCACGAAGGCGACGCTGAACGCGCCTTCCGCAAACAGGCGGCGGAAGGTGTTGGGCAGGGTGAACGCGAGCTGCCACGCGTCCGCCGCCAGCCCCGCGCCGAGCACGCGCGAGAGCAGCATGTCGCGCACGAAGCCGAACACGCGACTGACCGCGGTCAGCGCGCCGATCGTCCCGACGCTGCGGACGAGGCTGCTCACTGGTTCAGCCCCGTCTGGGGAGTGGTCAGGCCTGGCCCGCCGGGGTCTGCATCGCGTCGCCGGCCGCACCCTGCTCTTCCGCGCGGCGCTGGAGCTGCTGGAGGTAGAGGCCGTTGAAGTCGATCGGGTCGACCATCAGCGGCTGGAAGCCCAGGTCGCGGGTCGCATCGGCGATCACGCGGCGGGCGAAGGGGAACAGGATGCGCGGCGCCTCGGCATAGAGGAACGCATGGGCGTGCTCGTCGGGCAGGTTGCGCAGGCCGACAAGGCCGCAATAGGCGAGTTCGATCAGGTAGAGGTCGCCCTCGTCGGCCTTCGCGCCGACCTTGATCTTCAGCTCCACCTCGTGAACTTCCTCGTTCACCTGGGTCGCGCCGATGTTGAACTGCAGGTCGATGTTGGGCTGGCTCTGCCACTGGAAGCACGCCGGCGCGTTGGGGTTCTCGACCGACAAGTCCTTGACGTATTGCGAGATCACACCCGCCACCGGCTGGTTGTCGGCGCCGTTGCCGCCCTGGGTGTCGTCGAGGTTGAGGTCGGTCAGCACGTCGCCTTCGTCGGCCATTATCGGGTATCCTGCAGGTGGTGGCGCGAGGCGGGTCGCCTGCGCTCGATCGGAGGGGCGCCTAGCACCGTGCGCAAACCATCGCAACGGCGCACCCGAACGGCGACTTCGTGCGTTGTTCGTTTGTAATTCGGCCCTATCTAGGGCACGGTTAACCCACGGGCGGCCGGTGGGTGATGGCGCCGAGCCCGCAGCAGACGAAAGACGAGTTCGCCAGTGATACTTCAGATCGTCATCCTCGCGATGATCGCCGCGTTCCTCGGCCTGCGCCTGTACTCGGTGCTCGGCCGCCGCGCGGAGCATGAGGAAGAGCCGGTGCCGACCCGGTTCGACAATCTGGATACGCAGAACCGTGCCGCCGCGCCGCAGCTCCGTCCCGCCCAGCCGGTCCGCCCGGCGGCGTTCGAAGGCGCGCTGCCGGCCGTCGAGCGCGGCGTGCGCGACATTGCCGCTGCGGACAAGCGATTCGATCTCGGCAGCTTCGTCGAGGGGGCCAGGGGCGCCTATGCGATGGTGCTCGAAGCGTTCTGGCAGGGCGACCGCGAGACACTGAAGCAGCTGTGCGACGAGGACGTCTACGCCGGGTTCGATGCTGCGATCACTGCGCGCGAGGCGGCGGGCGAAACGCTCGACAACCGCCTGGTGCGGATCGAGGACGCGAAGATCGACATGGCGGAGCTGGTCGGCAAGACTGCGCGCGTCACCGTGCGCTTCGTCGCCGACATCGCCGCGGTGACCCGCGACAAGGACGGCAACGTCGTCGCCGGCTCGCTGACCGACGCGGTCGAGGCACGCGACCTGTGGACCTTCAAGCGCGACGTGCGCGAGGCGGATCCGCACTGGCTGCTCGACGAAACCGACGAGGGATAAAAACCTCTACGTCCCCTTCGACAAGCTGACTGCTACCCGATAGGACTGGCGCCCACGCCGGTTGGAATTCGGGGAGAGGTCATGCGCGCGAGGGTTGCGATAGCGCTGCTGGCGATTGCACTGGCGGGTTGCCGGGTGGTCCCCCAGGTCGAGACTCCGCCGTCGCCGGCACCGGCGACCGCGCTGATCGCCGGGGTCAAGCCGGGCCCCTCCATCGCCAGCCTCGGCCTCCGCGGCGCGGACGCGGGGAGCGCGCTGGCGGGCTTCCGCGAGAGCTGCCCGCAGCTCCTCTCGCGCACCGACGCGAGCGGCCTCACAACCGGCTCGCAGTGGGAACCCGCGTGCACCGCCGCGCGCGGCTGGGGGCAAGGTGACGCCGCGGCGTTCTTTGAGCGCTACTTCGAAACCGCGCGGGTGGGCGAGGGCACGGCGTTCGCCACCGGCTATTACGAACCCGACATCGCCGGCAGTCGCGCCCACATTCCGGGCTACGACGTGCCGGTCTATGCCCTGCCGCCCGAACTGACCCGTGGCTGGCCCGACGACGTCCCTGAAGCCGAGCGCACCGGCCGCCCGCCGCTCGGGCGGCTGGATGCCTCGGGCAAGTTCGTGTCGTATTACGAACGCGCGGAGATCGAGGCGGGGGCGCTCGCCAACCGCGGGCTGGAGATCGCCTGGGCGCACGATCCGGTCGAATTCTTCTTCCTGCAGATCCAGGG
>JAEWKG010000036.1 GCA_023386135.1 Pseudomonadota bacterium
CCGTGGGTGATGCGCTGGCCGAGCTCGTCACCAAGACCCTGCGCGCAGCGCGCGATCGGGGGCGCGAGATGGCGCAAGAGGCCCGCGACAGCGGCTAGCGCACGCCGTCCGGTTTTCCTTGAACCGCCGCGATAAACCCCCGATATTGCGCATACCGGCTTGTCGTCGCTCGGCGCCGGAATGGAGATTGTGATGGCTGACTACAACGATCCCCGCCCGACGGCGACCAGCTTCGGCTCGGTTCCGCGCGCCGGTGGGCAGGTCGTATTCGACGCAGGGCTGCGCAAGCACATGCTGTCGATCTACAACTACATGACCAGCGGGGTGCTGCTGACCGGCATCGTCGCGCTGCTTTCGTACACTCAGGGCCTGGCGTACAGCTTCGCCACCGGTCCGCTGATGTGGATCGTTGCGCTCGCCCCGCTCGCGGTGGTGTTCGCGATGAGCTTCGGTGCTAACCGTTTCAGCGAAGGCACGCTCAAGATCATGTTCTGGGTCTACGCGACCCTGATGGGCCTGTCGCTGTCGACCATCTTCCTGGTTTATACCGGCGGCTCGATCGCGGTGACCTTCTTCGCCACGGCGGCGGCGTTCGCCGGCCTGAGCCTCTACGGCTACACCACGCAGCGCAGCCTGTCGGGGCTCGGAACGTTCCTCATCATGGGCGTGGTCGGCCTGATCGTGGCGAGCCTTGTCAACATGTTCGTGCAGTCGGCGCCGCTGATGTACGCGATCAGCTTCATCGGCGTGCTGATCTTCGCGGGCCTCACCGCCTACGACACGCAGAAGCTCAAGGAACAGTACGTTCACCTGCGCGGCACCGACTGGGCCGGCAAGGCGGTCGTGCTGGGGGCGCTCAACCTCTACCTCGACTTCATCAACATGTTCATGTTCCTGCTGCGGTTCATGGGTTCGAGCCGCAACTGACCGCGCTTACGAATCGCTTCGTCGTGCCCGGGGTGCCCAGCGCACCCCGGGCATTTTCTTTGCTCGCGTAAGCCGTTAGGGCCCTTGTCCTTCAGCCGCGCGAAAGCTGCGGACTGCCAATCTCTGTGCGGGCTAGGAGGGCCGCTCCGCATGTTTTCCAATACCACTTCGCGCATCCGTCTGATCTCGCTGGCCGTTGGGCTCGCCACGCTGGCCGCGTGCAAGACCGCGCCGCCGCCCCCTCCGCCGCCGCCCCCGCCGCCTCCGCCGCCGGCCGAGATCATCCCCTACCGTCCGCTGCCCCCCTCCGGCGCGACCTACGTGATGAGCATTCCGGGCCGCGGGGCCGACGGCCAGCGCGTGACCGTGCTCAAGGGGCTGAGCGACGATGAGCGGCTGTGGTACTTCCGCTCGGCATGGAACGTCGCCGCGCTCAACTGCCTCGCGCCCGAAGATCAGGTGATCCTGGACGGCTACAAGGCGTTCCTGACCGGCAACGCCAAGACCCTGTCCGCCACCAACACACGGATCGATAGGGCTTTCCAGAAGCAGTATTCGACCCGCAACGAAGGCATCGCCGCGCGCGAGCGGCTGATGACCGTGGTCTACAACTACTTCGCGCTGCCGCCCGCCCGGGCCGAGTTCTGCCAGGCCGCGCGTAATGTCGCCGCCGCGCAGACCGGGATGGCGAAGGCCGACGGGCCCGCACTGGCCGCCGCCACCTTCGTCCAGTTCGAAACGCCGTTCGAGAATTTCTTCAATCAGTACGAGCAGTACCAGCGCGATTCCGCCGCCTGGGACGCGCGCTACGGAGCGCTGTACGGCTCGTCGCAGCCAGGCTACGTCGCGGTCCAGGCGGCGCGGACGACGATGGTCCCGCAGGCCGGGGTGAGCGATCCGACGACCACCACGCTACAGCCGGTCACGGTCGCCGGCTCGGTCACCGACCCCGAAACCGGGGCCACGATCCCGGTTGTGCCCGTGCCGCAGCAGCAGCAATCGACCCCGGTGGTGCAGCCCGTGCCCCAGCCTTCGCCCAAGCCGTGATCGCTGCGGCGCACAAAGGGCTTTTCTTGGGGCACGCGGTTCGCTAGGGGGCGCGCTCTTCGCCGGGCCGCCGGCGAGATGGAACTGGAACGGGGCCGTAGCTCAGCTGGGAGAGCGCGTCGTTCGCAATGACGAGGTCAGGGGTTCGATCCCCCTCGGCTCCACCAGTTCGCCGATAAGGGCTCCCGGTCAGCCTGCAAACGGCACCACTCTGCGCTTCCGGTGCTCACGAGCTGAATGGTCGCTGCGCGCCGGTTCTCGCGCGGCACCATTTTCGGCTCGACCGAGAGCCCTTCTCGGCAAACTGGACCAATGCAACCGTTCAGCCTGAGCTTGTCGAAGGCGACGCGCCAAGGTTAGCTTACGCAAATGCATTTTCTCGACCAAGCCAAGATCTATCTCCGCTCGGGTGCCGGCGGGCCCGGCGCGGTCTCGTTCCGGCGGGAGAAGTATGTCGAATATGGCGGGCCTGATGGCGGGAACGGCGGCAAGGGCGGAGACATCGTGTTCCTGGCGGTGCCCGGCCTCAATACGCTGATCGACTTCCGCTACACCCAGCATTTCAAGGCCCAGCGCGGCGGGCACGGGATGGGCAAGGACCGCACCGGCGCCTCCGCCCCCGACCTGGTGATCGAGGTGCCGGTCGGCACCCAAGTGATCTCCGACGAGACCGACGAGGTGATCGCCGACTTCACCGAGGTCGGCCAGCGCGTCGTGCTGCTCGAGGGCGGCATGGGCGGGCGCGGCAACGCGAGCTACAAGACCAGCACCAACCGCGCGCCGCGCCAGCACCAGCAGGGCATCCCGGCCGAGGAGATGTGGGTGTGGCTGCGGCTGAAGCTGCTCGCCGACGCTGGGCTGGTCGGGTTGCCTAACGCGGGCAAGAGCACCTTCATCAACCAGGTTTCGAACGCGCAGGCCAAGGTCGGCGCGTACGCCTTCACCACGCTGGTGCCGAAGCTGGGCGTGGTGCGGCATCGCGGGCGCGAGTTCGTGCTGGCCGACATTCCCGGCCTGATCGAGGGTGCGGCCGAAGGCGCCGGGATCGGCGACCGCTTCCTGGGCCACATCGAGCGCTGCCGGGTGCTCATCCACCTGATCGACATCGGCGGGGTGGACCCGGTCGAGGCGCTGCGCATCGTCGAGGACGAACTGGCGGCGTACGGCGAAGGCCTCGACGACAAGCCGCGTCTGATCGCGCTCAACAAGATCGACCTCGCCGACGCCGAGCTGGCGGCCGACTTCGCCAAGGAGTTGCGCGCAGCGGGCGCGACGCGGGTGTTCCCGATCTCAACCGCTACCGGCGAGGGGATCGGCCGCCTGCTCGACGCGGTGCTCGATCACCTGCCCGGCCGCACCGCGACCGAGACCAAGGGCAGCGAGATCGAAGACGCGGCCGACGCCGGCGGCGATTGGTCGCCGATCTAGGCGTTCCGCAATGGCCGTGACCGAGCTTTCCCAACTGGCCGATGCGGGCGTGTGCCCTCGGCTGGTGCTCAAGGTGGGCTCGGCGCTGCTGGTCGAACGCGGCGGCACCGTCCGGCGCGCGTGGCTCGAAAGCCTGGTGGCGGAGATCGCCGAGGCGCGCGGGCGCGGGCAGCAGGTCGTGGTGGTCAGTTCGGGGGCGATCGCGCTCGGCGCCGCGCGGCTGAGCCTATCGCAAGGCGGGCGCGCCAGCCTCGCCGATGCGCAGGCCGCGGCAGCGGTTGGGCAGATCGCGCTCGCGGCGGTGTGGTCAGACTTGCTCGCGGCGCACGGACTGACAGCGGCGCAGTTGCTGTTGACCCTCGACGATCTCGAGGACCGCAGGCGCTACCTCAACGCGTCTTCCACCGTCGCGCGCCTGCTGGAGCACGGGGCCGTGCCGGTGGTCAACGAAAACGACAGCGTCGCCACCGCCGAGATCCGCTTCGGCGACAACGACCGTCTCGCCGCGCGCGTGGCACAGGCGGCGGGGGCCGACGCGGTAGTGCTGCTGAGCGACGTTGACGGCCTGTTCGACCGCGATCCTAAAGACCCGGCCGCCGAACTGGTGCGCGAGGTTGGCGGAGTGGACGAGAGCGTGCGTGCGATGGCGAGCGCCGGCTCGGGGTCGGGGATGGGCTCGGGCGGAATGGTCTCCAAGCTCGAGGCGGCCGAGATCGCGGGCCGGGCGGGGATCGCGCTGGCGATCGTCAACGGCACCTACGACCGCCCGCTCGCGCGCGCGCTGTCGCAGGACCGCGGCACGCTGTTCCGCGCGCAGCGGCGCGACGGCGGGCGCAAGGTGTGGCTCGGCGGCCGGATCGCTCCGGCGGGCGTGCTGACGGTGGACGACGGCTGCGCGGCGGCGCTGGCGGGAGGCTCCAGCGTGCTCGCCGCGGGGGTGGTGGCCGTCGATGGCGAATTCGCGCGCGGCGACCTCGTGACCATACACAGCGCGAAGGGCGACCGGCTGGCGCAAGGCCTGGTCGAGTATGCCGCCGCCGAATGCCGCGCGATCGCGGGCCGCAAGGCGGGCGAGCAGGCGGACTTGCTCGGCTACGCGCCGCGTGCCGCGGTGGTGCACCGCGACCACATGGTGCTGCTGTGACCCGTCCGTTGGTCGCGCTGACCGGGGCGACCGGGTTCGTCGGCAAGGCCACGCTCGCGGCGCTCGACGGCGCGGGCTACGCGGTGCGCGCGCTGGCCCGCAAGGTGCCGGCCGAGCGGGGCGGGGCCGAATGGGTTCAGGGCGACCTCGCCGACCGCGCGGCTCTCGCGCGGCTGGTCGACGGGGCAGAGGCGGTCGTCCACGTCGCCGGCCTCACGACGGCACGCGAGCCGGAGGAATTCGAGAGGGCCAATGTCACCGGCACTCTCGCCGTGATCGAGGCGGCTGCGGAGGCTGGGGTGCAACGCCTCGTTCACGTGTCATCGCAGTCTGCGCGCGAGCCCGAACTGTCAGCCTACGGTGCCTCCAAGGAGCGCGCCGAGCGGCTGGTCAAGGCGAGCGCGCTCGACTGGACCATGGTCCGCCCGCCCGGTGTGTACGGTCCGTGGGACGTCGATTACCTCGAGATGTTCAAGCTTGCCCGGCGCGGGTTCGTGCCGGTCCCGCCGCCGGGGCGCAGCTCGCTGATCCACGTGACCGATCTTGCCGAGCTGCTGGTCGCGCTCATCCCCGGCGGCGAGGCAGTCACCCGGCGGATGTTCGAGCCCGACGACGGGCACCCCGGCGGCTGGAGCCACCGCGAGCTCGCCCGCGTGATCGGCTGGGCGGTCGGCAAGCGGCCGTGGGTGGTTCACCTCTCCAAGGCGACGCTCCACCGTGCCGCGCGCGCCGACCGCCTGCTCCGCCGCTCACGCGCGCGCCTCACCGCCGACCGGGTTGGCTACATGAGCCATCCCGATTGGGTCGCCCGGCCCGAATACGCGGTGCCCAAGGACCTGTGGCGCCCGCGCATCCCCACCCGCGACGGCCTCAAGGCAACCGCGCGCTGGTACCGCGAGCAGGGGTGGCTTTAGCGCGATTCGACTTCGCGGAAGCCGAGGCATAGCCTCCGGGCAGGGGCGCGAGTCGCGGCGGATTACCGCGCGATATGCTCGAGGGGATGATCATGAAGAAACTGATGCTGGTAGCGGCGCTCGCCGCTATTTCGGCGTGCTCCAAGCCGGAGCCGGCCGCGACGCCCGATGCGACCACCGATGCGGCGGCCGAGCCCGCGCCCGCGCCGACGACCGTGGCCGCCGACGGAAAGCCCTCGGTCGGCAAGTTCCAGGTCACCGGTTCCGACGGCAAGGTGATGGTCGAGGAAGTTAGGGCCGACGGCACTTACACCGACACCCAGGACGGCAAGGTCGTCGAAACCGGCAAATGGCGGCAGGAATCGCCGGCAGTGTGGTGCTGGACCAGCGACGCGGCCGGAGCGAAGGAGATTTGCTCTGACGAGAAGGTCGAAAACGGCGTTTACACCTCGACCAATCGCGAGACCAAGAAGAGCTCTACCGTCGTCCGCCTCGAAGGCTGAGCGGGCGGCCTAGAGGAACGGTTCGTACCCCGGCGGCAGTTCGCCGTCGGGGCCGAGCTGGACAGGCGAGTGGATGCCGCACTCGGTCTTGTCCCAACCCTTCCAGCGGCCCGAGCGCGCATCCTCACCCTCGGCGACCTTGCTGGTGCAGGGCGAGCAGCCGATCGAGGGATAGCCGTCCGCGATCAGCGGATGGACCGGCAGGTCGTGTTCAGCAATGTAGGCGGCGAGATCGGCCGCCTGCCAATCGATCAGCGGGTTGATCTTGAGCCGGCCCAGCGTGTCGCTGGTGTCGACCTCGAACCGCGGGAGATTGGCGCGGGTGCTCGACTGGAACGCCTTGCGGCCGGTGAGCGAGGCGTCGAACCGGCTGAGGGCCCTTTCGAGCGGGCGAACCTTGCGGATTTCGCAGCAACCGTCGGGATCGTAGGACCACCTGAGGCCGCTCTCGTCGCGCGCGGCGAGGTCGGCGGGATCGGGCGTGAGGATTTGCAGGTTGGTCAGGCCGAGCCGCGCGACCACTTCGTCGCGGTAGGCGAGCGTTTCGGGAAAGTGCTTGCCGGTGTCGAGGAACAGCACCGGCGTACTGGGCGCGACTTGCGCGATCAGGTGCAACAGCACCACGCTCTCCGCGCCGAAGCTGGACACGACCGCGACCTCGCCCGCAATGCGGTCCTTAAGCACCGCCTCGAGCACCGCTGCCGTGTCCGCGCCGCGGAACATGCGGTTGAGGCGGATCGCGTCCGCATCGGTGAAGCGCGGCCCGGTGTCGATCCGGTCGCGCACCCGGGCAAGGCCCCGAGACAGGCCCAAGTCAGCCATGCCGCAGCTTCCAGATCGGCGTGCGGTCGTCAGCAGCCGGAACGTAGACGTGTTCCCAGCGGGTGAGCGCGGCCTCGGCATCGGCCGGATCGATCGGCTTGTCGGGCGCGAAGCTGTCGAAGCCGCAGCGGCGCATGAAGAAGATGAGGTCGACCAGCACGTCGCCGGTCGCCTTGATCTCGCCAACGTAGCCCGCCTCGCGCAGCATCCGGGCGGTCGAGAAGCCACGGCCGTCGCGGAATTTGGGAAAGTCGACCTCGATCAGCCGCACGCGTGAGAGGTGCGGGAATAGGACGGTGATGTCCTCGCCCGCTTCGATCCGGACCGAATCCGCTTCTTCCTGCTCGAGGAAAGCGTCGAGCGAGACGGCGGGTTCGTCGGCCGCCGGATCGTCGCGGAAGCGCAAGGCGGTGGGGAAGGCCTGGTTGCCGGGCTCAGCCATAGATCGCCTCCTTGAAGCCATCCATGCCGACGCGGCGGTAGGTGTCGATGAAGCGCTCGTTCGGCCCCCGAACAGCGCGGTAGTGTTCGACCGCGCGCTCGACCGCATCGACGATGCCGTCCTCGTCGAAGCCGGGGCCGGCGATCTTCGCCTGGGTGGTGTCCTCGTCGCCCGATCCGCCGAGCAAGAGCTGGTAGCTTTCACTGCCCTTCCGGTCGACGCCGAGGATGCCGATGTTGCCCGCGTGGTGGTGCCCGCAAGCATTGATGCAGCCCGAGATCTTGATCTTCAGCTCGCCCAAGTCGGCCTGCCGCGCCGGATCGGCGAAGCGCTCGGCGATCTTCTGCGCGACCGGGATCGAGCGCGCGTTGGCGAGGCTGCAGTAGTCGAGCCCCGGGCAGGCGATGAGGTCGCTGATGAGGTCGAGATTGGCGTCCGCCAGCCCCGCCGAGACCAGCGCCTGCCACACCGTGTAGAGGTCCGCCTTCTTCACGTGCGGCAGGACAAGGTTCTGCGCGTGGGTCGAGCGGAGCTCGTCGAAGCTGAAGCGCTCGGCGAGGTCGGCGACGAACTCCATCTGCTCGGCGGTAATGTCGCCGGGAATGCCGCCGACGGGCTTGAGGCTGATGTTGGCGATCGCATAGCCAGGCGTCTTGTGCGCCACCACCTGCCGCTCGACCCACTGCGCGAAGGCGGGGTCCGACAAGTCGATCTCGTCGTTTAGCCCCTGCTCGAACGCAGGCGGCTCGAAGTAGGCAGCAATGCGGTCGTACTCGGCCTGCGGGAAGTCCTCGCCAAGCGACAGGAAGTGCTCGAACGCTTCCTCGACCTGGCGGGTGAACTCCTCCTGCCCCAGATCGTGGACGAGGATCTTCATCCGCTGCTTGTGGATGTTGTCGCGCCGCGCGTGGCGGTTCCACACGCGAAGAACGGCCTGCAAGTAGCTGAAAATCTGCGCAGTCGGCAGGAATTCGCGGATGCGGTAAGCGATGAACGGGGTGCGCCCCATGCCGCCGCCGGCAAACACCTCGAAGCCGAGCTCACCGGCCGCATTCTGCACGATCCGCAGCGCGAAGTCGTGCCAGCGCAGCGCGATGCGATCCTCCGCCGAAGCGATGATGGCGATCTTGAACTTGCGCGGCAGGTAGCTGAATTCGGGCATGAAGGTGGTCATTTGCCGCAGCATCTCGGCCCACGGGCGCGGGGCGATCAGCTCGTCGGCGGCAGCGCCGGCATATTGATCCGAGCTGATGTTGCGGATCGATTCCCCGCTCGTCTGGATCGCGTGCATCTCGACCTTGGCGAGATCGGCGAGGATGTCGGGCGCCTCGGCCAGCTTGATCCAGTTGTACTGGATGTTCTGCCGGGTGGTGAAATGCCCGTATCCGCGATCATACTTGCGCGCGATCATGGCGAGCGTGCGCATCTGCGCGGAGTTGAGCGTGCCGTAGGGCACGGCCACGCGCAGCATGTAGGCGTGAAGTTGGAGGTAGAGCCCGTTCTTCAGCCGCAGCGGCTTGAACTGGTCGTCATCCATCTTGCCTTCGATGCGGCGACGGACCTGGTCGCGGAATTCCTCCACGCGAGTGTCGACCATGGCCTGGTCGTAGCGGTCATACTTGTACATCAGATCACCCATTCGCGGGCTTCGGGGTCGGCGGGCTTCAGCGTCAGATCGGGCCGCACGGTCGGGCCCAGCGCGCGGATGCGGTCCTTGATGTGCGCGGGACGCACACCCTCGGCGGTCTTTTCGCCGTCGATGATGTAGGGGCCGTTGACGCGGCAGGTGGCGACTTCGCGCGCCAGGATCGCCTCCGCATCGGCGCCTGCATCGATCGCGTCCGAGACGTGAAGCGACCAGTCGTAGCCGGTCCACCAGGTGACCGCGCCGGTCTTGAGGTCGTTGCCGGTGATGATCCTCACGCCGCCATCTCCGCGAACCGGGCGACCGCGACATCGTCGCGCGCGGTGACTTCGCCGATGACGATCAGCGCCGGGCTTTTTACCCGCTGCTGCACGACCAGATCGGGCAGGGCGGCGAGAAGTCCGCGCAGCACCCGCATCGTGGGGCGCGCGGCGTTCTCGATCACCGCCAGCGGCATGTCGGGCGCGAGGCCGTCGGCCATAAGCTTTTCAGCGATTTGCGGGGCAGTCTTCACACCCATGTAGATCACCAATGTCCGCCCCTTGCCGGCGAGGCCGGACCAGTCCTGCTCGCTCAGGCCCTTGCACTGGCCCGCGACGAAGCTGACCACGCTGGAGGCATCGCGATGGGTGAGCGGGATTTGCGCGGCGGCGGCGGCGCCGTTGGCGGCGCTGATCCCGGGGACGATCTCGACCGGCACGCCCGCGGCGCGGCAGGCCTCGGCCTCCTCGCCGCCACGGCCGAACACCAGCGGGTCTCCGCCCTTCAGCCGCACCACATCGCGTCCCGCCAGAGCCTCGCGCACCAGCAGCGCGTTGATCGCATCCTGCGGCAAGGTGTGGCGGGCGCGGCTCTTGGCGACCGAGACCAGCTCGGCCTGCGGACCGGCGAGCGCCAGCACCGCCGGGTCGACCAGGCCGTCGTGCACCACCAACTCGGCGCGCTCGAGCAGCCGCGCCGCGCGCAGCGTCAGCAGGTCCGGATCGCCCGGACCCGCGCCGACCAGGTAAACGGTTCCGGAGGATCTCATGGCGCTTGATTGGGGGCGCCGCCGCGCGCTCGCCAGCCAGATTGACTGTCAGGTCCGGAAGGCGCGATTTTGAAAGCTGCGATAGCGCAGCGTGAAGTTACGCTTCCGTCTTGCCGATCCGCTGCGCCAGCGCCTCGATCAACCGATCGAACTGTGCGCTGTCCTTCAGATAGATATCGCGCTTGGGGAAGGGAACCTCGATCTCATGCTCGCGCAGTGCGGCCCACAGACGCTTGAGCACCGCCGAGCGGACATTGCCGATGCCCTCCTCGGGGTCGTTGATCCAGCAATGAATTTTGAAGTCGATCGAGTTTTCGCTGATCTTGTCGAACCACACTACCGGGGGCGGGGTCGTCAGCACCCGTTTCGCGCCCTTGGCCGCGTCCAACATGAGCTGCTCGGCCAGCTCGATATCGCTGTCGTAGCCGATGCTCACCGGCACCTGCACACGGACGTTCTTCGACGAATAGGACCAGTTTTCGACCTGATTGATCATCAGGTTCTCGTTCGGGATCAGGTATTACTTCTGATCGCGGGTGGTCAGCGAGACCGCGCGAATGCCGATCTTGCGAATTTGTCCGACGGTGGAATTGCCCGCCACATCGGCGACCGCGATCACGTCACCCGGTTTGATCGAGCGGTCCATCAGCAGGATGATTCCCGCGATGAGGTTGCCGAAGGTCTTCTGCAGGCCGAAGCCGATCGCGAGCCCGAACGCGCCCGAGAACACCGCCAGCGCGGTGAGATCGATGCCGAGAATGTCGATCCCCAGCAGGATGGCCACCGCCCACACAACGATGGTGACAATCTTTTCCGCGAGCAGCTGCTGGGTGGTGTCGAGCCTCTTCATTCGCCGCAGCAGGCGGCGCGCGGTGCGGCTGATGAACCACGCCGCGAACCATACCGCGACGATGATGAAGACGAAGACGATCGCGTCCCACAGCGACACCCGCCAGGTGCCGAGATCGATCGCCCAGCGGTCGAGCGTCTCGATCACCCCGCCAGCGGCGCCGCTCTTCTGCGAGACGACGTGCTTGAGGCCATCGGCGGCGCGGACCTCCTTCTCGCCCGGCACGCTCATGAAGCGTCCATCGCCGCGAAGGCCTGGGCGAGGTCGGCGATCAGGTCGGCGGGGTCTTCGAGGCCGATCGACAGGCGAACGCCAAGGCTGTCCTCGCCGCGCCAACCGTCAGGTGGCCAAGGCGTCGCCGAGCGGATGCCGGCGGGATCGAACGGAGTGACGAGGCTTTCGAAGCCGCCCCAGCTGTAACCGATACCGAACAGCGTCAGAGCATCGATGAACCGCGCGCGGGCAGCCTCGTCGCGGCCGGAGAGGACAAAGCTCAGCAGTCCGCAGCCGCCGGTGAAATCGCGCCGCCACAGCTCGTGACCGGGCGAGCCCGGCAGCATCGGGCAAAGCACGCGCGCGATCTCGTCGCGGCCTTCCAGCCATTCGGCGATAGCCAGCGCGCTGACGGTGCTGCGTTCCAACCGCAGCCCCATCGTCCGAAGCCCGCGCAGGGCCAGCGCCGCATCGTCGGGCGAAACCACCTGGCCGAGCGCCTGCGCGGTCTGGCGCACTTTCGGATACCAGCGTTCGCCCGCGCTGGCCGAGCCCATCATCAGGTCGGAGTGGCCGCCGACGTGCTTGGTCAGGCTCATCAGCGCGATGTCGCAGCCGTGCGTCAGCGGGGTGAAGCCGAGCGGGCCGGCCCAGGTGTTATCCATCACGCTCACCGCCCCATGCTCGCGCGCGATGCGGGCGAGGGCGGGGACGTCGCACACCTCCATCGTCAGGCTGCCGGGGCACTCGATCATCACCGCGCGGGTCTTGTCGCAGAACGCGGCTTCGAAGGCGCCGAGGTCGAGCGGATCGTAGAACCGCGCGGTGACGCCCATCCGCGCGAGCAGTCCGCGCGCCATGTCGCGGGTCGGCTCGTAGGCGTTGTCGGTGACGAGCAGCACGTCGCCCGGACGCAGCACCGAAAGCATGACCCCGGCGATCGCCGCTACCCCGCTGGGGTAGAGCACGGTCCCCGCCGCGCCTGCCTCGAGCGCGGTCAGCGCGTCGGCCAGCGCCCACTGCGTCGGCGCGCCGCGGCGGCCGTAGAAGAAATGCCCGTCGGCATTGTGCTTCTTGCCGTCGGCGAGCGCGGCCATGTCGGGATAGAGGTGGGTGCTCGCGCGCCACACCGGCGGGTTGACCACCGGCCCGGTCCATTCGGGACGGCGGCCGGCCTCGACCAGCCGGGTGCCGGGCTTGTGTTCCTCGCTCACCGCGCGGCCCCGGTTTCCTTGGGCGTCGCGGGGTCGGCGCCCCACTCGCTCCAGCTGCCATCGTAGAGCGCGGCGTCCTTCACCCCCAACCGGTCGAGCGCGAACAACAGCACCGAGGCGGTGACGCCGCTGCCGCAGCTGGTGACGATCGGCCGGCTCAGATCGACGCCCGCGTTGGCGAACGCCTCGCGCAATTCAACCTCCGGCTTGAAGGTGCCATCGGGGCAGTAGAGCTCGGCAAACGGCAGGTTGCGCGCGCCCGGGATGTGGCCGCCGGGCAGGTTGTGAATCGTGTCGGCGATCTCGCCCGTGAAGCGCCCGGTGTCGCGAGCGTCGATCACCTGCTCGTGGCGGCTTCCGAGGTTCGCGAGCATCTCCGCCTTGTCGCGCACCCGGCTGGCATCTGCTCGCACTCCCGTCGGTTCGACCCGCTGGGAGGTCGTGCTCCCGCTCTCCAGCGCGCGCGCCTCTGCGCGCCATTTGCCCAGGCCGCCGTCGAGGATCGCGACGCTGCGAAAGCCGTGGAGCCGCAGCACGAACCACGCGCGCGCGGCGGTCTTCACCGCGCTGTCGTCATAGAGAACCACACGGTCGCCCGCGGTCACGCCCAGCGCGGCCATCCGCTCGGCGAACTGCGCGCCGGTGGGAAGCGTGTTGGGGAGCGGCGCGGTGCGGTCGGCGAGCTGCGCCAGATCGAGGAACCGCGCGCCCGGAATATGCTCGGCTGCGAACTCGGCGGCGGCGTCGCGCCCGGTCGCAGGCAGATGCCACGAAGCATCCAGCACCTTGAGGTCGCGCGCGCCCAACGCGCCGGCGAGCCACTCGGTCGATACCAAGCTGTCCATCGCCGCCGAACCTAGCCGCGCGGCGGCAAGACGGTCAATTGGCCGGTCAATCGAGCGCGTGCTGGCTGACCGAGCGGTACGTCTGCGGCATCTCGTCGAGCCGGAACGGCTGCAGCCGCTGGTTCATGCCGCCGGGCAAGCCGACCACGAAGGTCCGCGCCACCGGGATCAGGTCCTGCGCCTCGGCGCGCACGCGTAGCAGAGGCACGTAGACCACCGCCTTGCCGTGCGGGATGGGACGGATCTCATTGACCGCCAGCCGCAGCTCGCCGGCGAAAGTCACCGACTGGCCGGGATCGAGCTGCTCGTAGGTCTTGACCGGGCTCAACGGCACCAGCGGGTCGGCGAGCTGCTGGTCGGTGGGGATGCGCGCATGCGCGGTTACGAGGTCGGCGCCGAGGCGCACGTCGGCGAGCGGCTGCCCGCCGCGGTTGGTCACCAGCACTTCGTAGCTCAGCGTCGCATAGACCATGCTGCGGGACATGCGCAGCGCGCGCGCTTCGATCGTGAGCTGCGGGCCGTTTGCAGCGAGCGGCGGCTCGGGCGCGAGC
>JAEWKG010000051.1 GCA_023386135.1 Pseudomonadota bacterium
ACGTTGACGCCCGGCGGGTCGGTGAACCTTTAGGGTCCAGGCCGGCTCACCAGATCGCGTAGAGGTTGTAGAGCGCGTGCATCGCGATCGGCAGGTAGACCGATCCGGTGCGCCAGCGCGCCAGGCCGAGCAGCAGGCCGTCGACCACGATGATGCCGATCACCCACCAGCTGTAGTCGACGTGCAGCACCGCCCAGCCGAGCGCGGTGATCGCGATGGTCAGCGGCACGCCGATGCGGTCCTTGAGCAGGCCATAGAGGAAGCCGCGGAACACCAGTTCCTCCGCAGCGGGTCCGAACAGGCACACCGCGAGCACGCGCATGACAGAGGCGGCGAGAGGCGCGGCGATCCACGGGGTGAAGTCCCACGGTCCGCGCCAGTGCGTGATAAGATCGGTGCCGAACATCCACGCGACGTAGATCGCGGCAATCGCCAAGCCGGTGCCCCAATGGGTGGGCGCTTGCAGGCCCCACCGTTCGCCGGGGTTGTCGGTCTTGCGCAGGCGGATGTACGCGAACGTCGCGAGCGCGGCCGATACTCCGAGCTTGACCGCCGCCGACTGGATGTGGTCCATGAGTGTGCTCCCCTCGAATAGGAGAGCGATGTAACCTACAGGTTACATCGAGGCAAGCGTTATTGCTGCTGCCGCAGCGCGATCTCGCTCATGAACCGCGCATCGTCGCCCTTGGCGAGCCATTCCGCCTCGGCGCCGATCGCCGCGAGCATGTCGGTGAGATCGTCCATCTCCGCCTTGGCGTAGTTGCCGAGCACGTGGCCGGTGACGCGGTCCTTGTGCCCGGGATGGCCGATGCCGATGCGCACCCGGCGGAAATCGGGGCCGAGGTGCTGGTCGATCGAGCGCAACCCGTTGTGGCCCGCCAGGCCGCCGCCGACCCGCGCCTTGACCTTGAAGGGGGCGAGGTCGAGCTCGTCGTGCAGCACGGTCAGCGCCTCGACGCCAAGCTTGTAGAACCGCAGCGCCTCCGCGACCGCGCGGCCACTCTCGTTCATGAAGGTCGCTGGCTTGAGGAGGAGCACCTTTGCAGTGCCGATGCGTCCCTCTTGCACCCAACCGGAAAACTTCTTCTGGACGGGTGCGAACCCGTGCATCTCCGCGATCACGTCGACCGCCATGAAGCCGACGTTGTGCCGGTGCATCGCGTATTGCGGACCGGGATTGCCGAGACCTGCCCAGATTTGCATCGCGCGCTCCTAGCGGTGCGGCGCCAGCGCGCCAAGCCAGCGCTCGGCGTCGATCGGTGTGCGGAGCTGCACCACTTCGCCTGCAAAGCGCGCCAGCCGCCGCACGATGCCCGGCCGCTTCGCGCGGCGGAATGTCGCGATGTAGTGCATGAACTCCCAATTGAAGTTCTCGACGCAGCCCTCCGCCATGTCGGGGCGCGTTTGGCCGCGGTAACGCCAGATGCGCCGCAGCGCGCGAGTGAGGCTCACCCGGGTCGGATAGTCCAACCAGACGACGGTGTCGGCGCGGCTCAGCCGCAGGTCCATGCTACCGCCGTAGTTGCCGTCGATCACCCACCGCTCGTCCGCGACCAGTGCGGCGACGCGGCTGCGCCATTGCTCGGCGGGTGGTTCGACCCAGCCGGTCTGCCAGTACTCGGCGTCGAGGTGGATCAGCGGCAGCCCCAGCCGCTCGGCGATCGCGCGGGCGAAGGTCGATTTGCCCGCACCGGGGGAGCCGATAACCATCACCCGCTGCATCACACCCTCCCGTTCTCGCCCGCATAAAATGCAAAACGCCGGCCCATTGCTGGACCGGCGCTCGCGTGTTCGGTTCGAGAAAAGTCGGGGCGACTACTCGCCGGCGGCTTCCTCGGTGCCTTCGGCGGCAGCTTCGCCTTCGTTCGCTTCGTGGCCTTCGGCCTTCTTCAGCGCCGAGGGAGCAACCAGCGTGGCGATGGTGAAGTCGCGATCGGTGATCGCGCTCTCGCTGCCTGCGGGCAGCGTCACTTCGCTGATGTGGATCGAATCGCCGACATCCTTGCCGGTGACGTCGATCTGGATGTCGTCGGGGATCTTGTCCGAATCGCAGACCAGCTCGAGCTCGTGACGGACGACGTTGAGCACGCCGCCCTTCTTGAGGCCGGGGCTGGCTTCTTCGTTGATGAACAGGACCGGCACGGCGACGTGGATCTTCGCGTCCTTGGCGAGGCGCAGGAAGTCGACGTGGATCGGGCGGTCGGTGACGGGATCGAACGCAACGTCCTTGGGCAGGGTGCGCACGGACTTGCCGCCGACGTCGATCATCACGATCGAGTTCATGAAGTGGCCGGTGCCGAGCTGGCGCACCAGCTCCTTGGCCTCGACGTGGATGGGAGTGGGTTCTTCCTTGCCGCCATAAATGACGGCGGGAACACGGCCTTCACGACGCAGTACACGGGAGGCTCCCTTGCCAGCCCGCTCGCGCGCCTCGGCCGGCAGGGTCAGAGCGTCGCTCATCGTAGTGCCTTTCGAATGCGGTAGAGTACCCGGCTCGCCACGCCTCCAGGGATGACCATGGCGCCGGAGTGCGGGCCGTTAGCCGAGCGCGGCGCGAATGGCAAGCTCAGCGGACACGGGCGACTTTGTAGCCCTTGGCCGCGAGTAGCTCGGGGAGGCCCCCGGGCGGGGCGAGGTGCGCGGCACCGACCGCGACCAGCGGACGTTTGCCCTGCGCATAGAGCGCGAGGAGCTTGTCCGCCCAGGCCCTGTTGCGGTCCACCAGCAGCGCCTGCTTCAGCTCGGGATCGGCGAGCATGCCGTCGTCGCCCTCGCGCGCGATCGCGTCCATGTCGCCCTTGAGCCACAGCTTGGCGAGGCGGGCGCTGTCGTCGGCGTCCATCGTGTCTTCCTCCACCACCGCGCCGAGGAGATCGCGCTGGTCGGCCTCGGGCAGGCGGTCGAAGATCGTGAACTGGCCCTCGACGCCCTCCAGCTCCTCGATCGGCCGCGCCTTGAAGTCGGTCAGCAACGCCCGATCGACCCCGTTCTCGCCAATCGAGTCGTCAGCGAGCTGCGCGAGCATGATCGCCGCCCCCCAGGTCTCGATCGCCTTGAAGTCCGCCTCGCGGTAGCCGCCCTTCTTGAGCAGCGCCTGCAGGCGCCCCTGCATCGCGGCCGGCACCCGCTCGGACAGCGGCGGCAGGTCGGCGGTGTGCGACAGGCGGGTGAAAATCGCCGAAAGCTTGCCGCTGTCATTGAGGTCCTTCGCCTCGACCACCAGCAGGTCCGCATCGACGATCGCCTTCTCGATCGCGGGGTCGCGCCACTTCGCGCCCTCTGGCAGCGCGTGGATGGTGCCGAACAGCCAACCCGCGGGCTTTCCGTCAGGCGCGGTCACCTGCCACAGCGCGGGGGTGGGGGCGGGAAGATCGGTGCGCTCCGCCTTGCCGCACGCCGTCAGCGCCAGCGCCGCCAGCAGCCCGAGCGCGGCACGGATCACTGCACGCGGCTCACTTTGATGCCCTTCGCAGCGAGATCGGCTTGAACGCTTTTCGCTCCCGCCAGATGCCCGGCACCGACCGCGACGAACACCGTGCCCGGCGCCTCCAGCCGCTTCGCCACCCAATCAGCCCAGGTGCGATTACGCTGCCACAGCAGCTTCTCCATCAGCGCCTCATCGCCCGCCATGTCGTCGTTCATCAGCCTGGCGAGATTGTCGGCGTCGCCCTTGAGCCACTCGGCCACCATCGCGTCGAGCAGCGCCTTGATGTCGTCGTTCCCCTCCAGCGTCTGCATCATGTAGTCGATCTGCGCATCGCGCGGCAGCGTGTCGAAGATCGACAGCTGATAATCGACCGTCTCCAACGCGCCGTGCTGTTTCTGCGAGCCGGCGGCGGTGCCCAGGGCCTGCTCCACCCCGTTGTCGCCCACGATGCCCTCCTTGGCGAGCGGGATCAGCGCGAACATCAGCGCTGCGTACCACGGCTCGTAGCGGTCGAAGCTTTCGACCGGCATGCCGAGCTTGCTGAGCTCGGCCTCGTACTTCGCGCGCTGGTCGTCGGTGAGGAGCCCGCGCAGGTTCTCGTCCTGCGGCAGAAACGCGGTCTTGAGCAGCGACTGCTGCATCGCCGCCGGGTCCTTCTCGGCGAGATCGACTTCGGTCACCAGCGTGTCCGAAGCGGCGAGCGCCGGCCCGATCGCCCCGCGCATCCACGGCACGTCCTTGGGCAGCGCGTGGACGGTCCCGAAGAGGTAGATCGTGGTGTCCTTGTCCGCGACCTTCCACAGCGCCGGGCCGGGCACCGCGGGCGCGGCCGGAAGCGGCGGGGTGGTCGCGCAGGCACCGGCGAAGGCGAGGGCGGCTGCGGCGCCGAGGCCCCGCGCAAGCTTGCGAAAAATGGACATCAACGGGACGATCTCGAAAGGCTAACTGGACTTGGCCCAGAGAGTGGGGCGCGCCAACGGGTCAGGCAAGGGCGACGACGAAAAACTGCGTGCCCGGCGCCGGGCCCCGGTGGCCTTCTTCGCTCCAGCCTTCCACGATCAACCCGCCGACCAGCGCGACGCAGGCCAGCAGGCCCACCGCCACCGCCCACGCCAATCGATCACTGCGCCCGGTCATCGAAGATCTCCTCGATCGGCATTTCGAACACGCGCGCCAGCTTGAACGCAAGCGGCAGCGAGGGATCATGCTTGCCCGTCTCGATCGCGTTCACCGCCTGGCGCGAGACCTGCAGCCGCTCGGCAAGTTCGGCCTGGCTCCAGTTGCGCATGGCACGCAGCACCTTTAGCTTGTTGTTCATGCCGCCCCCCGCAGCCGCTTGGCGTGGAAGCCGGCGAAGAACGCACCCAGCGCGACGATCAGCGTCCAGTTGCTGGACAGGTCGGGGACCCAGGTCGAGGCGCGGTCGCCTTCGAACGTACCCAGGTACATCGGCACCACGGTGCTCCATACAATCATCGCGATGAACGACCACGAAGCGCCGGCCGCCCACAGCCCCTCAAAATACTCATCGCGCAGGCTCCGCCACAGGAGAATGAAGATGCTGCCGACGAGCAGGCCCGGGCCGACGCCGCGAACAAAATCGGGCAGGTGCAGCGCCAGCGACAGCGCGAGCAGCGCGGTGCCGATGGTGCCGAGATAGGCTGCCATCATGATCATGTGGGCGCGCTTCTCAGGTGTCATGTCAGGTTGTCTCCGTGTAAGGTATGCCTGACGATATGTCGTGATTCGCTGACTGTGTCAATATCACCTGACAAAATGTCGTCATAGCTTGTCGCAGATTTCCTTCGCGGTCGCAGCATTGACGGGTCGCGGCCGCTCGGCCATTTGCCGTGCCGATGACACCGGCGCGCGATCCTTCCCGTAGCTTTCAGGACATGATCCTGACGCTCCACGATTTCTGGAGTGCGAACGGCTGCCTGATCCTGCAGCCCTATGACATGCGCATGGGGGCGGGCACCTTTCACACCGCGACCACCCTGCGTGCGCTGGGGCCGGAGCCGTGGAACGCCGCTTTCGTCCAGCCCTGCCGCCGCCCGACCGACGGCCGCTACGGCGAGAACCCCAACCGGCTGCAGCACTACTACCAATACCAGGTGATCCTGAAGCCGAGCCCGCCCGACCTGCAGGACCTTTACCTCAAGAGCCTCGAAGTCATCGGCATCGACCCGCTGAAGCACGACATCCGCTTTGTGGAGGACGACTGGGAAAGCCCGACGCTCGGCGCCTGGGGCTTGGGCTGGGAAGTCTGGTGCGACGGGATGGAGGTGACGCAGTTCACCTACTTCCAGCAAATGGGCGGCTTCGACTGCAAGCCGGTCGCGGGCGAGCTGACATACGGGCTTGAGCGCCTCGCGATGTACATCCAGGGCGTCGACAACGTGTACGATCTCGACTTCGACGGCCGCGGTTTCACTTACGGCCAGGTGTTTCTCGAGAACGAGAAGCAGATGTCGAAGTGGAACTTCGAAGTCGCCAATACGCCTGCGCTGTTCGACCTGTTTGCGAAGGCCGAGGCCGAGTGCCGCAACGCGCTCAACGCCGACGTGCCGATCGCCGCCTACGAGCAGGCGATCGAGGCCAGCCACGTGTTCAACCTTCTGCAGGCGCGCGGCGTGATCAGCGTGCAGGAACGCGCCAGCTACATGGGCCGCGTCCGCGATCTCGCTCGTTCCAGCTGCGAGGCCTACGCCGCCAAGATGACGCCCGAGTGGCAGGCCAAATTCCCGGGGTGGACGCTATGAGCGACTTCCATCCCCACGCGCTCAATCGTCATCCTGAACTCGTTTCAGGATCCGTCGTGCCGCAAGCGCGGTGCCCGCAGCAAATACGCAACGGCGAGGCCGTACGTTCCTCCCGCGCTCTCGCCCCGGAGGCGAAATGGACCCTGAAACATGTTCAGGGTGACGAAGGGGTTTTGGTCAGGGGGAGGGGGCATGTCTGACTTCCTCCTTGAACTGCGCTGCGAGGAAATCCCCGCGCGGATGCAGAAGGGCGCGCGCGCCGACCTCGAAAAGCTGTTCCGTGCCCAGATGGACGCCGCGGGCGTGCCCTTGGGCGAGCTCACCGTGTGGTCCACCCCGCGCCGGCTCGCGCTAATCGCGCGCGAACTGCCGGACAGCACGCTGGCGGTGAGCGAGGAGACCAAGGGCCCGCGCACCAGCGCGCCCGATCAGGCGCTCGAGGGTTTCCTGCGCAAGACCGGCCTTAGCAAGGACCAGCTCACCGAGCGCGACGGCGTGTGGTACGCGGTGGTCGAGAAGCCCGGCCGCGCGGTGCGCGACGTGCTCGCCGAAGCGATCCCCGCGATCGTGCGCGCCTTCCCGTGGCCCAAGTCGATGCGCTGGGGCGCCGCTTCGCTCTCGACCGAATCTCCGCGTTGGGTGCGGCCGCTGTCAGGCATCGTCGCGATCCTCGGCGAGGACTTGGTCGAGTGCCAGGTCGGCGAGATCGCCAGCGGATTCATGACCCTTGGTCACCGCTTCCACCACTCCGGCCCGATCACCATCGGCGGGGCAGACGATTATCAGGAAAAGCTGCGCGCCTGCCACGTGATGGTCGATCAGGCGGAGCGCGAAGGCATCGTGCGCGAGATGGCCCGCGCGGCCGCTCTTGCGGAGGGGCTCGCGTTGATCGAGGACGAGGGGCTGGTGGTCGAGAACGCCGGCCTCACCGAATGGCCGGTGCCGCTGCTTGGCCGCTTCGACGAAGCCTATCTCGACGTCCCGCCCGAGGTGATCCAGCTCACCGCGCGGGTGAACCAGAAGTACTTCGTCTGCGAAGACGCGGCCGGCAAGCTCGCCAACGCGTTCGTCTGCACCGCCAACATCGAGGCGGCCGACGGCGGCGCGGCGATTGTCGACGGCAACCGCAAGGTCCTCGCCGCGCGCCTCTCCGACGCGCGCTTCTTCTGGGAACAGGACCGCAAGACCCCGCTCGCCGAGCACGCCAGGAAGCTCAAGCGGATCACCTTCCACGAGAAGCCCGGCACCGTCGCCGACAAGGTCGAGCGGGGCGCCAAGCTGGCGCGGTGGCTGGTCGAGGAAGGGATCGTCAATCCTCCCCGGAACGGGGAGGGGGAC
>JAEWKG010000070.1 GCA_023386135.1 Pseudomonadota bacterium
CCCACCCCGACGGCCGAGCCGACGCGGTCCCCCTCCCCATTTCCGCCAAGGCGAAACGGGGAGGAGCGGGTTGCGTTACGCCTCGATCCGCAGCAGCTTGATCGCCGCTGAGTCGAGCACCTGGCCGCCGATCCGCTTGGTGGCGTAGAAGTGGACGAACGGCTTGTGGGTGAACGGATCGCGCAGGATGCTCGTGGCCGAGCGTTCGGCGATCAGGTAGCCGGCCTTGAAGTTGCCGAACGCGATCGGGAACGCGCCCGCGGCGACGTCGGGCATGTCCTCCGCCTCGACCACCGGGTAGCCGAGCAGGCGGTCGGGCTGGCCCTCGACCAGGCCCGGCTGCCACAGGAACGCGCCGTCCGCGGTCTTCAATTTGCGCACCTCGCTGAGGGTGGCCGAGTTCATCACCCAGCTCGCGCCCTGGCGGTGGCCGGCCTTGAGCGTGTGGACGAGGTCGATCAGCTTGCCCTCGGGCGCGGCCCCGAAGCCGGCGGCATCGCCGGTGCCGACGTACTGCAGCGTGCCGAACGGCCGCGCGCCGTCGCCGATCACCGAGCTCGGCGCGGCGAGGAAGCCCTTGGGCATATTGGCGCCGGTGCCGTTGACGAACGCCGCGCCCTCCGCGCGGGCGAACTCCATCGCAATCTCGCTGGCGAGCCAGCTCTCGAGATCGAACGCAGCGTCGTCGAGCATCGCCTGGCTCGCCGCCGGATTGGCGTAGAGCTCACCGGTCGGCGGGGCGATCTCGGCGAAGCTCGGCGCGTCGGTCTCGGGCCGGCCCGCGCCCGCGCTGCCCCAGCCGCTCGCGGTGCCGCCGGTCGAGACCAGCTTGCGGTAGCCGCTGGTGCCGGTCTGGACGACCTGGGCGATCGAGCGGATCGGACTGATCTCGGTCAACTCGCGGGCGATCGCCGCGTCGATCTCGCGCGGGACGGCATAGCCGCCGTCGCTCGGCACGGTGGTGGTGAGCGACTTCAGCTCCGCGGTGCGGCCGGTGCGCAGGTAGCCGCCGACGAAGCTCTTCACTTCGGGACTGGCTTCGGTCGAGAGGGCGGGCCGCTGCGCCGCGCGGCTGACGCGGTCGAGGCGCGATTTCACCTCGTCCACATCGGTGCGCAGCGACGCAATCGCGCTGTCGCACGCATCCTGGCGGGCGACGATGTCGAAGCTCGCGTCGAGAGTATCCGCGGGTGCGGTGTCGGTAACGACGATATCCATGGGCAACTTACCTTTCTTCGGGGGAGACAAAGTGGACCCGCGCGCCGTGCTGGAGCGGGTGAGTGACGAGGCTGACTTCGAACAGGTCAACAGCTTGAAGCACGCGGCCCTGCGGGGTGTGGCGCGCGGCGGCGGCGCGGTAGCCGAAGCTGAGGCCGCTCACCGATCTGGTTTGCAGAAGCGCGGCGGCGTGGCTGTTCGGGTTGTCGATCCGCGCGATGATCCTGAGCCCGCGCGCGTCCTCGGAGGCGGCTTCGATCACACCGATCGGCTGGTCAGGCCGGTGCTGCCAGAAGAGCGGCAACGGTTCGCTCCGACCGGCTAGGGTCGCCGCGAAAGCGCCCGGCATGATGGTGTCGCGCGCGGCATCGGGCGTACCGAACAGCGCGGCGTATCCCGCGAACCTCACTTGAGGAACCCGAGTGCACCGATCCGCACCGCGATGCCGATCAGCAGCAGCGCGAGAGCCCCACGCACCAGCCACTCGATCACCGCCTTCCAGGTCGCGGCCTTGGCCGCGCGCCACGCGGCGAGCAGCTCGCGCAGCTCGTCGATGTCATCCTGCGCGCTCTTGTCGCTGAGGCCGAGCCGGCCGAGCACGCGGGTCGCGCCCACCTCGCTCGCCTCCTCGACGATCGCGCGCAGCGTCACCAGTTCGCCGCCCTCGGTGGCGGCCTGCGCGATCAGGCGCGCCAGCATGTCCTCGCGGGTCATGGCTTGTCTCCAATGTTGAGCATCGCGCGCTTCTCGTCCGCGCTCAGGAAATCGGCCGCGGAGACTTGCGCCCACAGCCGCTCGCGGTCTTCGCTGAGAGCCGGCACCCGATCGAGATCGACCGACAGCGGCGCCTTGGGGAACCAGGGCGCCAACCCCTCCTGCAGGCCAGACAGGATCTTCCCCGCCAGCGGCAGGAGCGTGAGCCGCCACAGCGCGCGGTTGGCTTCGCGGTAGTTGGCGTAGGTGTTGTCGCCCGGCAGCCCGAGCAGCATCGGCGGCACCCCGAAGGCGAGCGCGATGTCGCGCGCCGCAGCGGCCTTGAGCGTGGCGAAGTCCATGTCCGCCGGGGTCAGCGCCATCGCCTGCCACTTGAGGCCGCCCTCGAGCAGCATCGGCCGCCCGGCGTTGCCCGCCCCGGTGTAGGCGCCCGCCAGCTCCTCCTTGAGGCGGTCGAACTGGTCGCCCGACAGCACCCCGCCGTCGCCCGGCTCGTACATCAGTGCGCCCGAGGGCCGCGCCGCGTTCTCGAGCAGCGCGCGGTTCCAGTGCGAAGCGGCATTGTGGATCGCCACCGCTTGCTCGGCCGCTGCCAGGCACCCCGCGCCGTAATGGTCGTCCGCCGGGTGGAAGCCCTTGAGGTGGATGAGGTTGGGCCAGCCGTCCTCATCCTCCAGCGGGATCGTCAGCGTCCGGTCCGCGAGCTTGTAGGCGAACGCGGTCGGCCACCCGTCAGCGCTGGCAATCACGCTCATCCGCTCAGGGCGGAGCGCGAACAGCTCGACCGGCCTGCCGCTCGCGTCCTTGAGCACCTGGACGAACCCGTTGCCGTGCAGCAGCAGGTGCGCGGCGAGCGTTTCGAGCAGCGATTGCCCCGCGCTTGTCTCGCTCACCAGCGCGGCGAGCGCGGGATCGGTCGGCACGAGCGGCGCCGAGCCGACCCCCTCCGCCACGATCCGCACGCTCCGCTGCGCGACCGGGTTATCGAGGAACCCGCTGCGCACGCTGCGCCCGTATTCGAACGGGGGCGGCCCGCTCTCACAGGCGGTGGCCCAGGGTGAAACGAACCCGCGCGCGATCGGCACGCGAGGAGACCCGCCCCCGCCCTTGAAGGCGGAAGCGAGCGATGTGAGGAAGGACATGAGTTTCCTTTCAGCAAATAAGGTCCTCCCCGGAAC
>JAEWKG010000139.1 GCA_023386135.1 Pseudomonadota bacterium
TGCATGTCTGAAAATATTCGGATGGCGTGAACTCGGAAATCTACACGGCGTTTGCCGATGCTTACGTTGAAGGATGCGCTACCAAACAGGAGCAGGCGCGCCACGCTGCCGTCGTCAAAGCAGACGACGCCTATTACTATCCGTCATACAGTGCATCGGCGGCCGCAACCGATGCCGCCGCCGCGGCAGATGACGAGAGCGCGACGTTGGAGGATCCGTTCGAAGATCAGTAGTCAAGCAACCAAGGAAGGTGCCAGCGAGCCGGCGCCGGGGGCGTCGGCCCAACCGCTCATCTGCCGCTGACCGCTGCTTCGAGCTTTTCGCGGCTGTTGCCGTGCTGATCGATCAGCCGCTGGGCTTCGTCCATGCTGAGGCCGTGCGTGTCGGCGAAGTAGCGCGCCTCGTACTCTTCCTCGCCCGAAACGCGGGCACGATCCTGGCCGCCACGGTTGCTGGTGTCGTCTGGCATGGCCGCTCTCCTTTCGAGAGCAGTAACCAACGGGCGAGTCGCCGTTTCCCGATCTAGCATTTGTTAGTTGCGCCGGACGTTGCGCGATGCACGGCGCTGAGGCAGGAAAGCGCGAGATGAGCGACCGTCCGTTCAGCCCCGAAAGTGCGCCTTCGCCTGCCGGCCGCACGCCGTTGGCCAGGCGCTTCGCTGAACGCTTTCCCAGCCAGCAGGAGCTTGGTCTCGCGTGGCAGGTCCCGATCGGCATCGCCGCGGCGCTGGCCGCGGTGCTGATCCGCTATCAGCTGCCGCTTCAGCCGACTCAGCTGCCGACGCTCACCGTGGTGGTGGCGATCACGTTGACCGCCACGTTCGTCGGGTTCGCCGCCGGGCTGACGACCGCGTTCGTGGGAGGGGCGGTTTCCTGGTACCTGTTCTTCATCCCGTTCTCGTTCGGATTGGGGCCGCAGGGCTTCATTCCGCTGTTCGGCTTCCTCGTGATTGCCGCATCGGTGCTGACCGCCTCGGGGCTCTATCGGCACCAGGCCCGGCGCTACCAGCAGGTCCAAGCGGAGGCGGCGCGCAAGGATGTCGAGACCGCCGAGCTGTTCGCCCGCGAGCTCGCTCACCGGCTCAAGAATGCGCTGGCGGTCGTGCAGTCGATCGCTGTGCAGACCGTGCCCGACGCGGACGGGCGCCGCAGCGCCTTCACCGCGCGCCTACAGGCGATGGCGGCAGCGCACGATCTCCTGACAGAACACGTCGCGCAGCCGGCCGCCAAGGCCGCCGACGTAGCGCGGCTCGCGCTCCGTCCTTTCGTAACCGATCCCGCGCGCCTCGCGCTGGAATGCGGCGACGATCTAACGCTGGCGGGGCAGGATGTCGTCTCGCTCTCGCTTGTGCTGCACGAGCTGGCGACGAATGCGAGCAAGTACGGCGCCTGGTCATGCACGGGCGGCACGGTCGCCCTGACGATCGCCGACGCGGGCGACGACATGCGCCTGATCTGGCAGGAAAGCGGCGGTCCGCCCGTCCGGCTGGCGGCGGGCAAGGGCTTCGGCTCGAAGCTCCTCACCCGCGTCGGACACGATCCGGCGATCGAGTGGCAACCGGGCGGTCTCGTCTACGCCACCCGGCTGCCGCACGCTAGTTGACCTGCCGCTCGCGCCCCTCCCAATAGGGCGCGCGCAGCTCGCGGCGGAGGATCTTTCCGGAAGGGTTGCGCGGCAGCGCGTCGATGAAGTCGACCGACTTGGGGCACTTGAACCCGGCGATCTTTCCGCGCGCGTAGGTGATCACGCCATCGGCTTCGAGGTCCGCGCCCGGGCGGCGGACGACCACCGCCTTGACCGCCTCGCCCCACTTTTCGTCAGGCACGCCGATTACCGCGACGTCGGCGATGTCGGGGTGGCCGTAGATCGCGCTCTCGACCTCGGCCGGATAGACGTTCTCGCCGCCCGAGATGATCATGTCCTTGATCCGGTCCTGGATGTAGAGGTAGCCGTCCTCGTCCATGATCCCCGCGTCGCCGGTGCGCAGCCAGTTGTCCTTGGACAGCACGCGCGCCGTTTCCTCGGGCTTGTTCCAGTAGCCGGCCATGTTGGTCGGGCTGTTGATTGCCACCTCGCCGATCTGCCCGGGTGGGAGGACGTTGCCCTCCTCGTCGAGGATGCGGATCTCCACCGACGGCAGTGCCTGCCCGGCCGAGCGCATGACCTTTTCCTTGCCCGGCCCGTGGTCTTCGGGGCGCAGGCAGACCACGGTGCCGAAGGTCTCGGTCATCCCGTACATCTGCGCAAAGTCGCATTGCAGCCGCTCGACCCCGCGCTGGAGGAGGTCGAGCGGGATCGGGCTCGCGCCGTAGCCCATGCCCTGCAGGTTGGAGAAATCGGCGTCCTTGGCGTCCGGGTGGTCGAGCATCATGGCGAGCGCTGCGGGGACGAGAAACGCCTGCTTGGCATTGTGCCGTTGGATGTCACGGATGATCAGGCCGGGATCGAACTCGGTGTGGATGATCAGGTGCTGCCCCGCGTTCGCCGCGCCGACCACCGAGCCGACGCCCGCGATATGCCCGAACGGCATCGCGTGGATCAGCGCGTCGCCCGGCTCACTGGTGAACCAGCCGAGCCCGGTCTCCTGCACGATCGGCCGCAGCACGGTGGCGTTGCGGTGAGTGAGCATCACGCCCTTGGGCATGCCGGTGGTGCCCGAGGTGTAGAGCATCAGGAACACGTCGCCGGTCTCGACCGGAGTGGTGACGGGATCGGCCGACTGCCGGTCGCGCCAGGCATCGAAGCTCTCGTCCATCGTCACGCGCGGGCCGTCGAACGGTTGGCCCGCGAATAGCGGCTCCACGAACAGCGCGGCGGCCTGACAGTCCTTGAGGATGTATTCGATCTCCGCCGGGGCGAGGCGCCAGATCACCGGCACCAGCACCATCCCTGCCCGGGCGCAGGCGAGCGCCAGTTCGGACGCGCGGTGGCCATTCTTGCCGAGGTACGCGACCCGGTCGCCCTTCTTCAAGCC
>JAEWKG010000114.1 GCA_023386135.1 Pseudomonadota bacterium
CTGTACGATTGCCTGCCGCCCGAGCAGGTCGAGCGGCTCATCGCCAGCGGAGTGATCGAGGTCGCACCGATCGCCTTCATGCGCGGCCGCACTCTGGCCGACGCGTTCGTGATCCTCGACGAGGCGCAGAACACCACGCGCGAGCAAATGAAGATGTTCCTCACCCGCTTCGGCCAGAACAGCCGGATGGTGGTGTGCGGTGACCCGCGCCAGGTCGACATCCCAGGCGGCGACCGGATGAGCGGCCTCGCCGACGCGGTCGAGAAGCTCGAAGGCCTCGAAGGGATCGCGGTCAGCCGCTTCTCCGCCTCCGACGTGGTGCGCCACCCGATCGTCGGGCGGATCGTCCAGGCCTACGGAGGCCCCGACGCCTGATGATGGCCCTCGACATCGAAATCGACGGCTGGCCCGCCACGCACGACTGGCCCGACCTCGCCGAACGGGCGCTCGAGGCGGTGCTGCAGGTGGCGCCCGAGCTCGACAACCAGCGCCTGAGCGCCGACGTGCTGTTCACGGTCGATGAGGAAGTCCAGGCGCTCAACCGCGAATGGCGGATGAAGGATGCGGCCACCAACGTACTGTCGTTCCCGATGATCGCCCGCGGCGACCTTGTTGCGATGGCCAAGGATGGCGGGCCGGAGATGCTGGGCGACATAGCGCTCGCTTACGAGACCTGCCGCCGCGAGGCGGAGGACAAGGGCATCGCGCTCGAAAATCACGCCGCGCACCTGCTGGTCCACGGCCTGCTCCACCTCGCGGGGCACGACCACCAGGCCGACGGCGAGGCCGAGACGATGGAGGCGCTCGAAATCAAGGCGCTTGCCTTGATGGGCATCGCCGACCCATACGCGCGGGCCTAGGCGAACAGGGACACCGACCGGGGCCATGCCCGACAACGACACTTCAACGGGAGACGCGGACAGTAACCGCAGCCTGTGGCTCGCCATCCGGCGGTTCTTCGACACCGACGGCGAGCGGTCCCTGCGCGAGCAACTCGAGGACGCGATCGACGAGCATACCGCGACCCACAGCGACGAAGGCGACGCCGGCGGCGCCAAGGGCGACCTCAGCCAGGTCGAGCGGCAGATGCTCAAGAACCTGCTGCACTTCTCCGAGCACGACGCCGACGATGTCGCGATCCCGCGCGGGCAAATTGTCGCGGTCAATGCCGCCGCGAGCTGGGACGAGGTGGTCGCCGCCTTCGTCGAGAGCGGCCATTCGCGGCTGCTGGTCTACCGCGAGACGCTCGATGAAGTGATCGGCATGATGCACATCAAGGATGTGTTCCAGATCATCGCCACCGGTGCGACGCCGCCCGCTGATTGGTCCACGCTGATGCGCCAGCCGCTGTTCGTGCCGCAGGCGCGCACCGCGCTCGATGTCCTCGCCGATATGCGACAGCAGCGCACCCACCTCGCGGTGGTGCTGGACGAGTATTCGGGCACCGACGGCCTCATCACTATCGAGGACCTGGTCGAGGAGATCGTCGGCGACATCGAGGACGAGCACGACGACGAAGCTGAGGAGTGGATCATCGCGCTGCCCGGCGGGATGTGGGACGCCGACGCCCGCGCCGAGCTCGACGACGTGGCCGAACGCATCGATCCGCGCCTCGCCGAGGTGGAAGAAGCGGTCGACACGCTGGGCGGGCTCGCCTTCATCCTCGCCGAATCGATGCCGCCGGTCGGAACCATCGTCACCCATCCCAGCGGCTGGCGGATGGAAGTGACCGACGCCGACGACACCCATGTCAAGCGACTGCGCCTGCATCCGCCCGAACTGGAGACCGAAAGCGAGGGCTAACAGAAGTTCTTCGCAAGTGCGGCAGAAAGCGGCTCGACAAGCCGCCCCCGCCCTTTCATTTCACTGTCAATGACCCGCCGCCTTCCCCCCTTGCGTGCGCTCGAGGCGTTCCTGCGCGTGGTGCGCCTAGGTTCCGCGCGCGCGGCGGCGGCTGAGCTCGGACTCAGCCCGTCGGCGCTGTCGCGGCGGATCGGCACGCTGGAGGAATTCGTCGGCCGCAAGCTGTTCACCCGCGCCCACCAGGCGATGCAGCTGACCGACGACGGACGCTCGTTCTACGACGCGGTCGCCCCCCATATCGAGGCGCTGGCGGCGGCGGTCGAATCGCAGTCCGACAACCTCGGCATCATGCGCCTGCACTTGGGCGTGCTGCCGCTGTTCGGCGGGCAGCGGCTGTTCCCCCGGCTTCCCGAGCTGCGCAAGCTGCACCCGCGCCTGCACATCGACATCGACACCGGCCCGCACCTGCTCGACCGGGTCGGCGACACGCTCGACGCGGCGATCGTGCTGATGGTCGATCCCGATCCGTCGTTCCATTCGGTGCGGCTCGACCGCAACAGCGTGTTTGCCATCGCCTCGCGCGAGCTGGCCGCGGAGCTCGGGTCCGAGCCCGACCCGGCAAAGCTCGCCAAACAGACCTTCCTGGTGCACAACGAGCTGCCCGACAGCTTCATCGCCTGGCGCGAAGCATTGGGCCTCAAGGCGTTCGAGCCGGCGGCGGTCGATCATTACGATTCGGGCCAGCTGATTCTCGAAGCCGCGGCCCAGGGGCTCGGTATCGCGATCATGCACGACGACCATTTCAAGCGGGCGGGCGACAAGCGGCTCACCAGCCTGTTCGATATCGATGTGCCGAGCCCCTATTCGTACTGGTTCGTGTGCCGCCCGCGCGACCTGGAGCAGCGCCCCGTGCGGCTGTTCCACGACTGGCTGGTCGGCGCCGGGCTCTAGCGCGGTTCCGCGCTGTTTGGCGGGGGATCGAGCGCCTGTGCGGGCGCGCCGAGGACGGTTTCCCTGAGCGCGAGCGAGCGCCGCAGCAGCGGCATGTCATGCTCGAGAAACGCCTGCGGCGCCATGCCGAGGAAGTACTGTGCATCGCGGATAAAGTGCGAATAGTCGGTGTAGCTCGGGTCGATCGCCGTACCCCAGGCGCGCGGCGGCGCCGCCCGGATGGCATGGAGCGAACGCAGGAAGCGTGCCCGGCGGAGCAGGACTTTGGGCGAAAACCCGAACACACGGTCCGACAAGCGTTGTAATGTGCGCAGGCCGAGACCGGTGCGCTCGGTCAGGTCGGCTACCGTAGTGATGGCCGGATCGACTAGCGCGGCCTCGACTGACGCGATGGTCTGCTCATCGTCGCCGCGGGTAAATAGAACGTCGCGCAACACGTCGGTGAAGGCACTCGGAACATCTTCGTCGGAGCTCAACGCGCCGAACCACTCGGCAAGATTGTCGATCGCGCGTGAGTGGACGAAAGGCGGGCTGCCAATCCGGTCGGCCCAATCCTTCGCGGCATCGCGGAACAGTCGCCGCCAGCCGCGCGGCCTGATGCCGACTCCGACGAGATAGCCCGGCCCGGACTCGGACCAGATGATCTCGCTGTTGGGGCCGAACAGCGCGACTTGCGGCGGCACCAGCCAGTCGCCCGAGGCGAACCGCACCCGCCAGCCCGCCCCGCCCTGGATCGCGATCCGCAAGCTGGGACCGGCCGGCTCGAACGCCCCGCGATGCGGCTCACCTCCGGTCTCGCCGACAACGTAGAGGCTGTAGCCGCTGACATAGGGTTGCAGATCGTCGGGCGCCGTCCACATCACCAGCCGCTCGTCGCACGCCAGTCCGCTGGGCCAGTCGACAGGACAGATCGCGGTCATTTGCCGTGTGAGTCCGGCGAGGTCGCAAGGGCCTGGGCTGGCGCGCCGAGCACCTGCCGCCGCAGCGCCAGCGATTGCTTGAGCAGCGGCGTATCGAGCTTGAGGAACGCCTGCGGGCTCATGCCGAGGAAGTGCTGCGCATCGCGCACGAAGTGCGAATAGTCGGTGTAGTGCGGATCGATTGCCGTGGCGCGCGCCGCGACCGGCGCCTCGGCAACTGCGTGGAGCGAGCGCAGGAACCGCGCGCGGCGCATCAGCCGTTTGGGGGTGAAGCCGAACGCGCGCAAGCTCAGCCGTTCGAGCGAACGCGCCGAGATGCCGATGCGGCGGGCCAGCTCAGCAACCGTCTGCACCTCGGGATCTAGCAGCGCGGCCTCGACCTTGCTGATGACCCCCTCGCCGTCGTCGGTGGGCACCGGACGTGACTGAAGGAAGCGATCGAATAGCGCGGGGATCGCGGCATCGTCATTGATCGCGGCGACCTCCTCTCGCAGCGCTTCGACGTCGAACGTAAAGACGCCCGCAGGGTCCCCCACCCGGTCGGCCCACTCGGACGCCATCGGGCGCGCCCAATGTGCCCATCCCCGGGGGCGCAAGCCGATGCCGATGGTAATGCCCGGGCCCGACTCCGACCAGGTCACCCGGCAGCTCGGCCCGAACACGGACGTTGGGCCCACAGGTTGCCACGGGTCGCCGGGCTGGCGGACGCACCAGTCGCCGGCGCCGAAGGTAAAGCGCAGGCTCGGCCAGGCCGGCTGGAACACGTCGCGCTGGCGTCCCGCCGGGCCCGGATCGATTGCGTAGAGGTGGTAGCCACTCACCAATGGGGCGAGCGCCGGCGCCGGCCGCCAGTACCGCATGCGCGGGTCCGGCGGCAGCGCCAACGCTGCAAGTTTGGACGGTGCCCCCGATGATGTCATGCGCGACCCGTAGCGATCTAGCCGACGGTGGCTTTGACGATCTTGCCGGGATTGCGCGGCGGCTCGCCCTTGGGGAGCGCGTCGACGTGCTCCATCCCGCTCTCGACATTGCCCCACACGGTGTACTGGCGGTCGAGGAAACGCGCGTCGTCGAAGCAGATGAAGAACTGGCTGTTGGCGCTGTTGGGATCGTTGGTCCGCGCCATCGAGCAAGTGCCGCGCACGTGCGGCTCGGCGTTGACCTCCTGCTTCAAGTCAGGCTTGCTCGACCCGCTCATGCCGGTTCCGGTCGGATCGCCACCCTGCGCCATGAAGCCGGGGATCACCCGGTGGAACACCACGCCGTCGTAGAACCCCTCGTTGGCGAGCTCGGTGATCCGCTCGACGTGGCCAGGCGCGAGGTCGGGCCGCAGGCGGATGACGACGTCGCCGCCTTCTCCGTTGCCCGTGTCGAGGGTGAAGGTCAGCGTTTCGGCGGCCATCTTGTTTTCTCCTTGAAAATCGCGGGCCTGCTATAGCCGCCGCGGCCCGCTTGTCACCCGTCGCTTGCGTTTCGTGCGCCCCCGCCTAGAGCGCGACAAGGATGGCGGACGAGCAGATCACAACCGAAGACCTGCGCCCGGTCGACGAGGCCGGCCGTCCCGACGACCGCACCGACGACGAACGCCACGACGAGGAAAACCGCCTCAAGCCAGCCTACGTGCGCAGCGTCACCGAGGCGCTGGAGGCGGGCGACAAGGGCCGCGCTTACGACCTCGTCGAGCCGCTTCACCCCGCCGACGTTGCCGACCTCTTCGAACTCCTGCCCGCGGACGACCGCCCCCTGCTCGCCGCGGCGATCACCGATCTACTGAGCGGAGACGTGATCGCCGAGCTCAACGATCACGTCCGCGAGGACATGATCGAGGCGCTCGGACCCGAAGCGGTCGCCGAGATCGCCGAGCAGCTCGACACCGATGACGCGGTCCAGCTGATCGAGGACATGGAGCCGGCGGACCAGGCCGCCGTCCTCGCAGAGATGGAGCCGGAAGACCGCGCCGCGATCGAAAGCGCGCTCGCCTATCCGGAAGAGACCGCCGGCCGCCTGATGAGCCGCGAGTTCGTCGCGGTGCCCGAGCATCTCACCGTCGGCGACCTCATCGACTACCTGCGCGAAGCGAACGCCGGCCAGCTGCCGACCGAGTTCTGGGAAGTGTTCGTGGTCGATCCGGCGCACAAGCCCGTCGGCACCTGCCTCCTGAGCTGGGTTCTGCGCACCCCGCGGGCCGTCGCCCTGAGCGACGTGATGAAGCGCGACCAGACCCTCATCCCGGTCACGATGGACCAGGAAGAGGTCGGCAACATGTTTCAGAAATACGCGCTGATCTCGGCCGCGGTGGTGGACGAGAACGGGCGGCTGGTCGGGCAGATGACGGTCGACGACGTGGTCCACATCATCTCCGAGGAAGCGGGCGAGGACGTGCTGCTGCTGTCCGGTGCGGGCGACGGCGATATCAACGAGCCGATCCGCGAGGCCTATTCGGCGCGCGTGCGCTGGCTGGTGGCGAACCTCGCCACCGCCTCGGTCGCCTCGTTTGTCATCTCGCGGTTCGAGAGCGTGATCGCCACGATGGTCGCCCTCGCGGTACTGATGCCGATCGTCGCCGGGATCGGCGGCAATGCCGGCACCCAGACGCTGGCGGTGACTGTGCGCGCGCTAGCGACCAACCAGCTCACCAGCAGCAACGCCTGGCGCGCGGTGCGGCGCGAGGTGTCGATCGCGCTGCTCAACGGCGTGAGCGTAGCGGTGGTGATCGGCATCGCGGTGACCCTGATCTTCGGGCACCCGCAGCTCGGCCTTGTCATCGGCCTCGCGATGATGACCAACATCCTCATCGCCGGGGTTGCGGGCGTGCTGGTGCCGCTGACGCTCGACCGGCTGGGCGCGGACCCGGCCATCTCGTCGTCGATCTTCGTCACCATGACGACCGATTCGATGGGCTTCCTCGTCTTCCTCGGCCTGGCGGTAGCGAGCGGTCTGACCGGATAGCTTCGATGCCGCTGAGCATGACCAAGATCGCCTACCGCTCGAAAAGCATCGACACGCTGCGCGCATGGGTCGAGGCGGGCGAGGAGGCGCACATGCACACCCGCTACCTGCCGACGCGCCACGCCGAGATGATCGGCGGCTCGCTGTACTGGATCATGGACCACACCATCGTGGCGCGGAGCGAGATCCTCGGCTTCTTCCAGCGGCCCGACCAGCATTGGACCATCCGCCTGGTGCCCAAGCTCGTGCCGGTCGAGCCGCGCCACAAGCGCGCGCACCAGGGCTGGCGCTACCTCGAGGAGAAGGATGCGCCCCGCGATCTGGCCGACGGCGAGATAGCGGGCGACGCGATTCCGGGCCGTCTCGCCGGGCGTCTGACGAAGCTGGGCCTTATCTGACGATCACATAAGCACGGTTGCGACCGGGGCCGGCAACGGCCACAACGCCGTGCGATGGACCTGTTCGCCACGTTCGACTTGCCGCACGCGCTTGCCGGATTGCTGGTAGGAACGGCCGTCGGGCTGACAGGCGTCGGCGGCGGATCGCTGATGACCCCGCTGCTGGTGCTGATCTTCAACACCAAGGTGCAAACCGCCGTTGGGACCGATCTGCTGTTTGCAGCAATAACCAAGGTTGTCGGCACGCAAGTTCATCACGGTCATCAAACCGTCGATTGGATGATCGTGCGCCGCCTCGCCACCGGCAGCATTCCCGCCGCGTTGGTCACCCTGACTGCGCTCAATACTTTCCTGCACATCGGCCCGAAGGCCGAGCACGCCATCATGATCGCGCTCGGCGTACTGCTGGTGCTGACCTCGATCAGCCTGCTATTCCAGCGCCGCCTGCTCGCGTACGGCGCGACGCACACAATCGTCCATTCCGAGAAGACCTTCTGGCCGACAGTGGTGCTGGGCGCGGTGCTGGGCGTGCTGGTGACGATCACCTCGGTCGGCGCGGGTGCGATCGGCGCGACATTGCTCCTGATGATCTACCGCCGCGTGCCGGTGGCGCGCATCGTCGGCACCGACATTGCGCATGCGGTGCCGCTCGCTTTTCTGGCGGGTGCCGGGCACTGGTTCATCGGCAACGTCGATCCTGGGCTGCTGGTCAACCTGCTGGCCGGCTCGATTCCGGGCGTGATCATCGGCAGCTTGCTCTCCTCCCGCTCGCCCGAACGGTTCGTCCAGTTTGCGCTTGCGGCGATCCTGATGGTCTCGGGCGTGCGCCTGCTGATGCAGTAGCACTCAGGCGGCAACGCGCTTCGCCAGCACCTTGCGGATAACGTTGACGTAAGTTTCCGGCTCCTGCGCGCCGGGGACGAGGAACTTGCCGTCGAAGATCATCGCCGGCACGCCGCCGATATTCATTTCCCAGGCCTGCGCTTCCTCGGCGCGGACGACCTCGCCGAGCGCCGGATCGTCGAGCGCGGCTTCCGCGGCGGCGCGGTTGAGCCCCACGTTTTCGGCGACCTCCAGCAGCACCGCGCGGTCGTTCATGGACCGCCGCTGCTGGAAGTGCGCGGCGAACAACGCGAGCTTGAGCTGGGTCTGCACTTCCGGCCCGGCGACCGCGAGCGCCCAGCGCAGCAGCTTGTGCGCATCGAAGGTGTTCCACAGCATCGACGGCGGCGGCGCGCCCTCGCCGGTGTAATCGAAGGGGAAGCCAACCGCCCGCGCCCGCTCGCTCATCATCGTTCGCCCCGCCTCGGCCTGCTCGGGCGTGCGGCCATACTTGCGCGCGATGTGCGCGGCGCTTTCCTCGCCTTCGGGCGGCATGTCGGGATTGAGCTCGAACGGCAGCCAGCGGATCTGCGCCTCGACCTCGCCGTCCAGCTGGCCCAGAGCGGCCTTCAGGTTCTGATACCCGATGACGCACCACGGGCACATGACGTCGGACCAGATGTCGATGGTCAGACTCTCGCTCATCGGTCGAGCCACCAGGTCACTAGGTGCGAGG
>JAEWKG010000220.1 GCA_023386135.1 Pseudomonadota bacterium
CGGCTGGTCGCCGTCCGTTGGCGCTATTCTCCGAGCGAGTCAGGCCGCCAGTGCGGCCTTGACGAAGTCGGCGCAGCGTTCGCCGATCATAATGCTCGGCGCGTTGGTGTTGCCGGAGACCAGCCGCGGCATGATCGAGGCATCCGCCACCCAAAGGCCCTCGATTCCGCGCGCCTTCAATGTCGGATCGACCACGCTGTTGGCGTCGCCGCCCATCCGGCACGTGCCGACCGGGTGATAGACGGTGTCGGCCCGGCTCCGGATCAGCTCATTGAGCGCGGCGTCGTCGTTGATGTCGATCGGATAGCGGTCCCGCGGCGCGTATTCCTGCAGCGCAGGGGCCTCGGCGATCCGGTGCGACAGACGCACGCCCGCGCGCAACGTCGCGAGATCGCGTTCGTCGTCGAGGAAGTTGGGATCGATCAGCGGCGCTGCCGCGGGATCGGTGCCCGCCAGCCGCACGGTGCCGCGGCTTTCGGGACGCAGGACGCAGGCGTGGAGCGAGAAGCCGTGGCCCTTCACCTTGGTCCGCCCGTGATCTTCGAGCATGGCGGGGACGAAGTGCCACTGAATGTCGGGCGCGGGAGAATCGGGCATGACGGTCCAGAAGCCGCCGGCTTCGGCAAAGCAGGTGGTCATGATGCCGGTGCGCTTGCGGCGATGTTCGAGCACGGCCTTCGCCATGCGGAACGTGCCCGCGAGACTGTCACCGAAGAAGTCGCGGCTCTTGCTCTCCCAGCTCGACACGTAGTCGATGTGGTCCTGCAGGTCGGCCCCGACAGCCGGACGGTCGAGCGCGATATCGATGCCCATGTCGTGCAGATGTTGGGCAGGGCCGATGCCCGACAGCATGAGGATCTGCGGGCTGTTGAATGCCCCCGCCGACAACACCACGGCGCCGCGCGCGTGCACCGTCCGCTCCTTGTTGCCGACAAGATAGGTCGCGCCGGTCACCCGGCCGCCTGAAATCTCCAACCGTTTGACGGTGACCCCGATGCGGACGTCGAGATTGCGGTTGCCGCGCAGCGGCTCGACGTAGGCGCGCGCGGCGGACCAGCGCTCGCCGCCCTTCTGGGTGACCTGGTAGAGCCCGAACCCGTCCTGCTTCGCGCCGTTGAAGTCGGCGTTGTGCGACAGTTGCAGTTGCGTTGCAGCTTCGACGAAGGCGAGACTGCCGGGATTGGCGTGATGCTGGTCGGCGACGTTGAGCGGGCCGTGGTCGCCGTGAAAGGCATCCGCGCCGCGCTCGTTATGCTCGGCGCGCTTGAAGTAGGGCAGCACGTCCTTGTAGGCCCAGCCGATGCAGCCGAGCGCCGCCCAGTTATCGTAGTCCCACGCGTTGCCGCGGATGTAGACCATCGCGTTGATCGCGCTCGATCCGCCGAGGCCCTTGCCGCGCGGCTGATAGCCGGTTCGGCCATTGAGGCCTTTCTGCGGAACGGTCTCGAACCGGTAGTTCGACTTGTCGCCGATGAAGGGCATGAACCCCGGCGTCTTGACCCGCACGTTGTCGTTGCGGCCACCCGCTTCGAGCAGGCAGACCGTCTTGCCGCTTTGCGCGAGCCGGCCCGCGACCGCGCTTCCCGCGCTGCCGCCGCCCACGACGATGACGTCGAATGTGTCCATGACCCTAACCTCTCCTTTACGGAAGGGTTAAGCGGCCTCGCGCGGCTCCGCAATCGGGTTTTCGGGCGCAACCGATTGCCGGCGCGCTTCCCACCGGGCGCGGATCATGCCGCTGGTTTCGCGGCTGCCGTCGTGGCTCCAGCCCGGCTCGCGGATCAGGTAGGACAGCTTGTGCCGCCACGGCGCGCGCCACATGTCCTGCGCGATGCCGATCCATTCGTGGAACACCGACCACGCCAAGTTGAAGCTGCCGAGCTGCTTGACGATGCCGTAACGGATGCGCTCGTCGTCCACCTCCGGCTCGAAGGTGCCGAACAGCTTGTCCCACACGATAAACACGCCGGCATAATTGCGGTCGAGATAGCGCGGGTTGGTCGCGTGGTGGACGCGGTGGTGGCTGGGGGTGTTCATCACCGCCTCGAACCAGCGCGGCAGCTTGCCGATCGCCTCAGTGTGAATCCAGAACTGGTAGATGAGGTTGAACCCGCCGACGATGGCGATCATCACCGGATGAAAGCCGAGAAGCACCAGCGGCAGCTTGAACGCGAAGCCAAGGGTCAGGAACCCGGTCCAGGTCTGCCGCAGTGCGGTCGACAAGTTGTAGTGCTGGCTCGAATGGTGATTGACGTGGCTGGCCCAGAACCACCGCACGCGGTGGCCGAAACGGTGGATCCAGTAGTAGGCGAGGTCGTCGAGCACGAAGCACACCGGCCAGGCCCACCACTGCCAGCCGATGTCGAACAGCCGGAACTGCCACGCCCACAGGAACAGCGCGAGGAACGCCCCGCCGGTGAGCAGGCCCGCGACCGTGCTGCCGAGCCCGAATGCCAGGCTGGTAAGCGTGTCGCGCGGTTCGTACGCCTCGCGCCGCAACTTGCGCGCCCACAGCATCTCGATCAGCACGAGCAGGACAAAACCGGGGACGGCGTAGTCGGTGGGCGAGAAGTGCGGCACGGTGCGGCCCCTATAACCGCCTGAGGCTCGCAGCCCAAGCGGGCGCTTGATCGCCGAGGTCGAGGGTGATCGTGCCGAAGCGTTTCTCGCCGGTGCCCACGCTGAGCAGGTTGCGGTCGAGCCGGACGTTGAGGTGGTTGTCGAGCAGGCGGCTGGCGAAGTGCGTGCCGTGGCGGCGCAGCAGCATCACGCGCCCCTGCGCATCGCGGGCCAGCGCGCCGATACCGCCACGGTCGATCGCGATATCGACCGGCTCGAACCCGCACAGCGCTTCCTCGGCCAGCTCGCGCAAGTGCGCCTCGTCGCGGATGCGGGTGTCGCCGCCGAGGTCGAGCCGCCGCGCAAACCACGCCAGCGCTAGAATCGCGATCAGCGAGCCGGCGAACTGCAGCAGCTGGCCGGTCATTTCGCGGCGGAGAGGGCGTCCATCGCGGGCCGCACCGGGCCGAGGTCGTAGCCGGCCTCGGCGGCGGCGGCGGTCAGCGCATCGGGATCGTCGCCCATGCTCGCCCGCGCCAAGGCCCACAGCAGCGTCGAGCGGGTGCCCGAGCGGCAGTAGCCGAGCACCGTTCCCTCGTCGCGTTCGAGCGCTTCGGCCAGCTTCGCGACCTGCGGATGGCTGAACCCCGAATGGCCGATGGGGATTTCGAGGTAGTCGATCCCCGCTGCGCGCGCTGCCGCTTCGATCTCGGCACCCGGCGTCTGGTCGTCGCTCTCACCTTCGGGGCGGTTGTTGACGATCAGCGTCACGCCCCCTGCCTTGGCCTCGGCGACGTCTGCGACGGTAATCTGCGGGCTCGCCAGCATGGTGGCGGAGAGGCGGCGGAAATCGCTCATCGGCCGGCCCCCTTCGCCCGCCGCTTGCGCTGGACGATGTTCAGCCCCTCCACCGCGACCGAGAAGCCCATCGCGGCGTAGATGTAGCCCTTCGGCACGTGGAAACCGAAGGCGTCGGCGATCAGGACGAAGCCGATCATCACCAAGAACGCGAGGGCCAGCATCACCAGGGTCGGGTTCTTCTCGATGAACTTGGCGAGCGGATCGGCGGCGAACAACATGATGGTGACGGTGATGATCACCGCGGTGATCATGATCGGCACCTCGTCGGTCATGCCCACCGCGGTGAGGATCGAATCGACCGAGAACACGATGTCGAGCGCGATGATCTGCGCGATCGCGGAGCCGAACATGATCTGCGCGGGGCCCTTGGTCTTGTCGAGCAGCTCGCCCGAATCCTCCTCGGGCGAGACCGCGTGATGGATTTCCTTGGTCGCCTTCCACAGCAGGAACAGCCCGCCCGCGAGCAGGATCAGGTCGCGACCCGAGAATGCGGTCTCGAAGTGCGGTTCCCCATGCGGTCCCATCGGGCCGGTTATGCCGAGATCGAGGAGCGTGGCCTGCAGCGTGACCAGCCAGCCGATCAGCAATAGCAGCCCGATGCGCATGATCAGCGCAAGGCTAAGTCCGATGCGGCGCGCGCTCGTTTGTCGCTCGGCGGGGAGTTTGTTCGACAGAATGGCGATGAACACCAGGTTGTCGATCCCCAGCACCACCTCGAGCGCCACAAGGGTGATGAGCGCGAGCCAGGTGGCGGGTTCGGAGAACAGGGCGATGAGGTCCATGCGCTCGTCCATGCCGCGTTTGCGGAAATGACACAATCGTGCGCTAACGGGGGCCCTGCGGTTAAATCGTTCGCGTGGGGCAGACTCTTGCGCTATGCGTGCCGCTTGATCGACGGGGAGGCTGGCTGCGAATGCGCCCATCCGCCCCGCCCCGGCGCGTTCCGTCCGCGCCTGCCGGGATACCATACAACGGGCGGCGAGGCAGGCGAAGGTACGTTTTTAGGCATGGGTTACGATAAAGGGCGGCGCCGCGGTAAGGACAAGCGCGACGGATTTGGCGAAGACAGCTTCGATCCGTTCGGCGGCGGCGGCGGTGACTTCGGGGGCGGTGATCGCGGCGGCTTCGGCGGCGGCGACCGTGGAGGTTACGGCGGCGGCGGTGGCGGCTACGGTGGTGGCGATCGCGGCGGCTTCGGCGGCGGACAGCGCAGCGGCGGCTTCGGCGGCGGCGGCGGCGGTGGCCGCGGC
>JAEWKG010000306.1 GCA_023386135.1 Pseudomonadota bacterium
GACGAGGACAGGTTCACGTCGTTGTCGCCATCGTAGTTGGTCACGCCCACGGTGTCGGTGATCACGTAGCGGCCCTGCGCGTCGATGCTGCCCACGCGCGCCAGATCCTGCGCGCCGAAGAAGCTGCGGCGGCGGTTGAGGTTCCAGCTATTGTCGAGGAAGTTCAGGAAGTTGTCCATGGTGGCGAACACCTTCAGCTTGTCCTCGAACCCGAAGAAGCGGCCCGGTCCCGGCAACTCCTGCGAGAACGACAGGTCGACGTCGTTGTACCACTCGTTGGTGCAGGTGTTCCGGGGGATCGTCTGGCCCGCATACTTGCGCGCGCACTTCAGGCCCTGCGTGAACTCGTACAGGGTCTTCACCGCTGCCGCGTTCGAAGTCGGCGCGATGTTGGGATCGTTCAGCCCATTGGGAATGTAGAGCAGTGCGGCATCGTTCGTGGTCAGGCCGCCCAGCGTGGGGTTGAACACGTTATTGCCGGTGAACGTCAGGCTGTACGGGCGGCCCGCACGACCGACGTAGGTGATCCCGAACCGGGTGTTGTAATCGCCGAAGAACTTCTCCGCGAAGCTGACGTTCGCGGTGATGTTGTGCTTGCTCGAGAAGAAGCCGCGCGATTCCGCCGGGTTCTGCCGATCGAACGCGGCCGTCTGGCCGTAGTTCGAACCGGCGGTCGAGTTGTACATGTTCCGGCGGTCATGCGCATCGGTGTACGCGTAGCCGAGCGACAGGTAGACGTTACCGCCTTCGGTGAAGATGCCGCGGCCGGTGCTCTTCGAGAGCAGAACCGAGGCGATCTTGCTCTCGTACGAACCGCCGTTGGTCAGCATGATCTCGCCGCCGCGGCTGGTGCTGAGGCAGGCCGCAGTGAAGTTCGAGTAGGTCGGCACCGGGCTCGCGTCGATCAGCTTGGCGGTGCAGCCCGCCTTGCTCGGGTCGATCCCGCGATAGATCGGACGCCCGTCTATAGTGTATCCGTTGAGACCCGCGAGCGGATAGACGGCCTGCGACAGGTCGACCACGTTGTACGGATTGCGGTACTTGCTCCAGATGAAGTCGGCGCTGAGGTTCCAACCGCTGAAGAACCCGCGGTCGGCGAAGTTCATCTCGGTGGTGATGCCGAAGTTGGCACGCAGCACGCTGGGCGTCTTGATGTTCGGATCGATCGACTGGGTGTTGCCGAGGAACTGCGCCGCCGTAGCCGAGCCCGCCGTGACGATGCACTGCGGAACGCCGGTGAACTTGCCGCTGGCGTCGGTCACCTTGATCTGGCCAGCCGGGCAGCCCGCCGCCTGAGTGGTCGCGAAACCGATGTTGCCGCCGGTGTTCGAGAACGCGTTCGAGAACCACACCAGCGGATCGCCGCCGGAGAAGATGCCTACGCCGCCGTGCAGCTGGACACGGGTCAGCGGACCGAACTCGCCAGCGTCGTAAGTGAGGCCGAGGCGCGGCATGATCAGCGGATCGATGTTGCTGAATGAGGCCGTGTTGCCGAAGCCGTAGCGGGCGAAGAAGTTCGGATTGAACGGCGGGTGGCCGCCATCATAGAAGTCCGTCCGCACGCCGAGCACGACCTTGAGCGCGTCGGTCGCCTGCCAGTCATCCTGCGCATAGAACGAGTACACGTCACGCTTGAAGCGCGCTGCGCCGTCGTTCGCGTCGCCGGTCGGGCTGAAGTTGCCGAACGCGCCTTCGGTCTGGCCGCTGACGATGTTGGCCGGCGTGGTGCTGGTCTGGTTGCTGCCGAGGCCCGGCGAGAGCAGGCCCGCCTTCAGGTCGTTGATGTTGCGGAACACCAGCGTGCCGGTCGCGTCCTGGATGAACACGTTGTAGAGCGAGGCGAAGTTCGCTTCGGCGCCCAGCTTGAAGCTGTGGTCGCCGGCTTCGAGCTTGGCCACCGCGCGGTAGTAGTCGATCTTGGTGCGCAGATCGTTCGCGGTGCGCGAGCGGCCCGGGCCCACTTCGACCGCGCCGTCGTTGCCGGTGGCGTTGTCGATGCCGACGATGATGCGCGGAATGGGGTTGCCCAGCTGCGCCTCACCGCCGCCGAACGGATCCTGGATGTCCTGCACGAAGGTGTGCGCGTACCGCAACTCGGTCGAGAAGCGGTCGGTCCAGTTCGAGTACAGGCGGGCCGAGTAATACTCGGAATCGGTGCCCGAGAGCAGGAAGGTGTTCTGGCCCACCGCCTGCGGCGAGTTGCCGGTGAACAGGTCGTCCGGCTTGAGGGTGGTCTCCTTGAGGTTCTGGTAGGTCGCTTCAAGCCGGTGCTTGTCGTTGATCTGCCAGTCCGCGCGAACGAAGTAGCGGTCGTTCTTGTACGGACGGCTGGTGACCAGCGGGCCCGAATCGATGCCGTATTGCGAACGCAGCACATCGGTGATCTCGTTGAACTGCGCGAGCGAGACGCCGTTCATCTCGTTGGCGTAGCCGGCGCCCGACGGGCCGTCGTCCTGCGACAGACCCGACTCCTGATGTTCGTAGGCGCCGTAGAGGAACAGGTGATCGGGGATTACCGCGCCGCCGAGGTTTGCACCCCAGTGCTTGTCCGGCTCGATGTCGGCGACGTTGATCAGGGTGCCGCGGTCATCGATCGTGTTACCGCGCAGGCCGTTGTCCGAATACTCGAAGAAGGCGCCGCCGTGGTACTGGTTGCCGCCCGACTTGGTGACGACGTTGATCGCGCAGCCGGTGAACTGGCCGTACTCGACATCGAACGGCGCGAACTGGACCTGGGTCTCGCGCACGGCGTCGTACGGGATCGGGGTCGACGAACGCGACGAGAAACCGGTGTCGTTGAGGCCGAACACGTCGCCCTGGGCGATGCCGTCGACGGTGAAGGCGTTGCCGCGGTCGTTGCCGCCGAGGCAGCTGATGCGGTCCTGGCCCGAACCGCCATCGTCGCGGTCGAGGCTGACGCGCGGGTCGATGCGGATGATGTCGCGCACGTCGCGGCTGAAGGTGGGCGCGTTTTCGAGCACCTCGGCGGTGAACGACTGGCCCGGGCCGACCGCGAGCTGGGTCACGCGCACGCGGGTGCCTGTGACGACGATCTCGCCGGTGCCGGCGGTCAGCGCGAAGGCCAGGCCGGTGTTGCCCTGCAGGGTGGTCTGGATGCCGTCGATGGTCTGGCCTTCGAAGCCGCCGGCGTTGGCCGACACGGTGTAAGGGCCGCCGGTCACGAGGCCGGTCGCGGCGAAGGTGCCCGCTGCGCCGGTGGTGATGGTGCGCGCGGCGCCGGTGCGGGTGTCGGTGATGGTCACGGTCGCGCCCGACAGCGGATTGCCGTCGGCGTCGGTCACCGTGCCTTCGATCCCCGAGGTTATCTGCTGCGCGAATGCGGGGGCCGGCAGGATGGCGGCGGCGGACAGGCTGACGACGCTCGCAGCCAGCAAGTACTTGAGCTTCATGGAATGACGATCCCTTGCATTCGATGAGGAGAAGACGCGGTAAGGCGGCAGCCCCCTAGGGGCTAACTGCCGTGGCCAAAAGGGACCTTGTGTTACTCGTTTGTGACAAACGAGTGGTCAGTTATCCACAGCAGTGGATAGCTACCGAAAAACTTGGCTTTTCAAACATCTGGACCTGTTGCCACGATGCAACAACGGCGCGGAAAGAGTCAACTGGCCGCTCGGGCGCCTCGGATGGACGCGAATCAGGCGAGGTTGATCTCGCGCAGCCGCTGCTGGAGGAACTCGTGGCTGGAGATCGGCGCCGGGTGGTCGTCGGGCCGCGCTGGGTCGATGCAGCTCTCCAGCGTGACGATGTCGAAGTCCGGCCGGAAGTGCAGGAAGAACGGCATCGAGTAGCGCGAGCGGTACGCCGCGGGCCCCTTCGGATTGACCACCCGGTGCTGGGTCGACTTGAGCCGGTGGTTGGTCAGCCGGTCGAGCATGTCGCCGATGTTGACCACCAGCGCGCCCGGCGGGGTATCGACCGCCTGCCATTCGCCCTTGGCGTTGAGCAGCTCTAGCCCCGCTTCCTCGGCACCGAGCAACAGGGTGATGGTGTTGATGTCGCCGTGCGCGGCGGCGCGGATGGCGCCTTCGGCGTGCGGGCCGTCGAGCGGCGGGTAATGCAGCAGCCGCATCACCGAGTTGCCGTCCTCCACCGTGGGGGTGAAGAATGTCTGTGGCAGGCCAAGGTGCAGCGCGATCGCCTCCAGCACCCGCTCGCCGGCCTTCTCGAACGCGGCGTAGAGCTCGGTGAAGGTCTCGCGGAAGCCCGGCACTTCGCTCGGCCAGACGTTGTCGGCCATGTACTTCGCGAGGTCGTGGCCCTCGGGCAGCTCGCGGCCGACGTGCCAGAATTCCTTGAGATCGTGGACCTCGGCGTCCTTCGCCCGTTCGACCCCGAACGGGGTGTAGCCGCGCGCGCCGCCGCCGCCCTCGATCTTGTACGCCTTCTTGGTCGCTTCCGGCAGCGCGAAGAATTCCTTCGACAGTTGCTCCGCCCGCGCGATCAGGTCCGCCGGGATGCCGTGGTCGCGGATCACCGCGAAGCCGTATTCGCGGAAACTGCGGCCGAGCTCGTCGGCGACTTCGCTCAAGGGGCGGGCAATGGAAACGGAAGCGATCTCGGACATGGCAGGCGACTCAGTAGGGGAGGAACAGGCCGGCAAGCGCGGCACTCATCAGGTTGGACAGCGACCCGGCGGCGAGCGCCTTCAGGCCCAGGCGCGCGATCACCGGGCGCTGGTTGGGGGCAAGCCCGCCGGTCACCGCCATCTGGATCGCGATCGAGGAGAAGTTGGCGAACCCGCACAGCGCGAAGGTGACAATCGCACGGCTGCGGTCGTCGAGCTGCGCGGCGGTCATCTTGCCGAGGTCGATGAAGGCGACGAATTCGTTGAGCACGATCTTGGTGCCGAACAGCCCGCCCGCGGTCTGCGCCTGGTCCCACGGCACGCCGATCAGGAACATCACCGGCGAGAAGATCACCCCGAGCGCGGCCTGGAAGCTCCAGTTCGCAAACCCGAATAGCCCGCCGACCCAGCCGAGCACGCCGTTGGCGAGCGCCACCAGCGCGACGAATGCCAGCACCATCGCGCCGACCGCGACCGCCAGCTTGACCCCGGTCTGCGCCCCTTGCGCGGCGGCCTCGATCACGTTGGCGGGGGCCTGCCCTTCCTCGAAGGTCTCGGCGAGCGCGACCTCGTGCGGCTTGCCGCCCTCGACCAGCGCGCCCGGCCCCTCGGCGCTGATGCGCGCGTCGGGCAGATCGATCGGGCCCTTCACCTCGGGCTCGGGGTCGGCCGGATCGGGCATGATGATCTTGGCCATCAGGATGCCCCCCGGCGCTGACATGAACGCCGCGGCGAGCAGGAACGGGAGATACCGTTCGCCGAGCAGGCCCGCGTAGGCCGCGAGGATGGTCCCCGCGACACCCGCCATGCCGACCGTCATCAGGGTGAAGATCGCGCTCGGCGCCAGGCCGGCGAGGTAGGGCCGCACCACCAGCGGGCTCTCGCTCTGGCCGACGAAGATGTTGGCCGCCGCGCCGAGCGATTCGACCCGGCCGATCCCGGTCACCCAGCCGATGGCCCCGCCGACCCAGCGCACCACCCGCTGCATGATCCCGAGATGATAGAGGATCGACACCAGCGCGGCGAAAAACACGATCACCGGCAGCGCGCCCAGGGCAAACGTGTTCTTCAAAGGATTGTCCGCCCCGAACAGGAACGCGGTCCCTTCGTTGGCATAGGAGAGCAGCGCCGCGACCCCGTTCGACATCCCATGGATCGCCGCCACGCCCCACGGCGTGCGCAGGACGATGAACGCGATCAGCGCCTGTAACGCGAACGCCGCGCCGACCACCCGCAGGCGGATGCGCCGCTTGGCGTTCGAGAGGACGAAGGCGATTGCAAGGATCGCGACAATCCCGATGAGGCTGGTGAGGACTGGAGGCATCGAGGCCCCCGTTAGCGACAACCGGTTTTGTAGGAAACCGGATTCGCGAGTCCGCTCCACCGGCTCGACCGGCCGGAAATGCGGACCTTGTGAAAAACCGACGATCCATTTAGCGCACAGCCATCGGGGCGAAGCAACCTCCCGATCAGGCCCTTTGTGCCCAAGCGTTGCCTTCGATCCCCGCCGCGGCGGGCCAGAAGGTATTGCACAGATGACGGGCGCCTCTCTCCACCACCCGACATTCCCGGAACTCGTTCGCGTATCCGCGCGGATCGGGTGTCTCAGCTTTGGCGGGCCGGTCGGCCAGATTGCGCTGATGCACCGCGAACTGGTCGAGGGCCGGCGCTGGGTCGAGGAGGACGAATACCTCCAGGCGCTCAACCTATGCCATCTGCTACCCGGCCCCGAAGCGCAGCAGCTCGCCACCTGGATCGGGTGGAAGCTGCACGGGTGGCGCGGCGGGATCGCCGCGGGCGCGCTGTTCGTGCTGCCGGGCGCGCTGGTGATGCTGGCGCTGTCGATGCTCTACGCCGTCGCCGCGAATCTGGAATGGTTCGCGGCGATCTTCCTCGGCATCAAGGCGGCGGTGCTGGCGATCATCGCGCAGGCGCTGGTGCGGATCGCGGGGCGCGCGCTCAAGACCACGGTCCAGAGGGTGTTGGCGGCGCTCGCGTTCCTGGCGCTGTTCCTGTTCGACGCACCCTTCCCGCTGGTCGTACTCGCCGCGTTGGCTGTCGGCGCGCTGGCCGGGGCGCGGCGGCCCGACCTGCTGGCGCTGAAGCCGGTCGAGGGGGCGGGAGCGGCCCGTCCCCGCCCTTGGGCCGGGACCTTGACCGCGATCGCGGCATGGCTGGCGATCTGGGCCGCGCCGATGCTGGCCGTGCTCGTCCTGCTCGGCCCCGACCACGTGCTGTGGAAGATCGGCGTGTTCTTCTCGAAACTGGCGATGGTCACCTTCGGCGGCGCCTACGCCGTGCTGGCTTACATGGCGCAGCAGGCAGTCAGCGGTTTCGGCTGGCTCGGGGCGGGCGAGATGGCCGACGGCCTCGGCCTCGCCGAGACCACGCCCGGTCCGCTGATCATGGTGACCCAGTTCGTCGGCTACCTCGCCGCGTTCCGGGCGCCCGCACCCTTCAGCCCGGTGGTCGCCGGCATCCTCGGGGCCGGCCTGACGACCTGGGTCACCTTCGCCCCGTGCTTCCTGTGGATCTTCACGCTCGCCCCGTGGATGGACCGGTTGCAGCGCGCACCCGCGCTCAAGGGCGGGCTTGCGGGCGTAACGGCCGCGGTCGTTGGAGTGATCGCCAACCTGGCGCTGTGGTTCGCGCTGCACGTGCTGTTTGCGCGGGTGTCGCCGCTCGTGGCGGGGCCGTTGCGTTTGCAGGTGCCCCAGCTCCCGAGCTTCGACTGGCGCGCGGCGGTGATCGCGGCGGTCGCGCTGGCGATGATCTTCGGGTTGAAGCGCGGGATCATGACGACGCTCGGGATCGCTGCCGCCTTGGGGCTGTGCCTGAAACTGCCGGTCTGAGCGAGCTGGTCCGCGTTGGTCCTTCCCGGGACGGGGAGGGGGACCATGCGCAGCATGGTGGAGGGGCAC
>JAEWKG010000320.1 GCA_023386135.1 Pseudomonadota bacterium
CCCCCGGGCGCCGGGGAGGACATCGCCGCTGCCGTCGCCGACCTCCCGGTCGAGGCGCTGCGGCTCGATGCCGCCGTGCTGACCGTGCTGCGCCGCCTGGGGCTCAAGCGGATCGGCGACATGACCGGCCGTTTCGCGCTGAGCACTGGGCGCGACGCGCTCCACCGCCGGTTCCGCCGCAAGGCGCCCGAGGCCAACCCGCTGCTGCGGCTTGACCAGTTGCTCGGGCGGGTGGCGGAGCCGCTGCTGCCGGTGATCCCGGCGGTCATGCCGCTGGTCCAGCGCCGGTTGATGGAACCGATCCGCCACCGCGAACTGCTCGACCAGGTGGTTGTCGATCTCGCCGCCGACATGGCGCGGACGTTGGAAGGCTTGGGGCTGGGCGCGCGCCGGCTGGAGGTGGGCTTGTGGCGGGTCGATGGCGAAGTGATCGTGCGCGTGCTCGAGCTGGCCGCCGCAACCCGCGACGCGCCGCACGTCGCGCGGCTGTTTGCCGCCAAGCTCGACGATGTCGACGCCGGCTTCGGTATCGAGACCGTGCGCCTGCGCGCGAGCAGGACCGAACCGTTGACGCTACCGCAAGCCGATATCGAGGCCGCCGCCGAGACGCAGGGCACAAGCCTCGCCACCTGCATCGACCGGCTGACGGTGCGCCTGGGCGCGCACGCGGTGCGCCGCCCGGTGCCCTTCGCCAGCCACATTCCCGAGCGCGCCCAGCGCTGGCAGCCCGCGCTGCAGGGCAAGGGGTTTGCGCCCGAGCCGCCGAGCCAGGGCCAGCTCGCCTTCCACGCGCGGCCGCTGAAGATGCTCGACCGGCCGGAGCGGATCGCGGTCGTCTATCCCATGCCCGAGGGGTACCCGAAGTCGTTCCGCTGGCGCGGCACCCTGCACGAGGTCGTGCGCGTGGAGGGACCCGAGCGGATTTCGCCCGAGTGGTGGCGCGAAAAGGGCAGCACGCGGCTGCGCGATTACTTCCGGATCGAGGACCGCGAGGGGCGCCGCTACTGGATCTACCGCCTCGGCCTCTACGGCGACGGGCGCGGCGGCGAACCCGACTGGTTCCTGCAAGGCCTATGCGCCTAGCGCCTCCTTGAACGCGAGCGCATCGCCGGTCGCGGCGGAGGACGCGGTGTTGTCGAATACGCACCAAGCTTCGCGGCCCGCCGCCAGGTTCTCGCCGACCGCCCTGCATAATCCGTGACGATCCGCGTAGCTCGACCGATACATCACCGGCGAGCCGTGCAACCGCCAATAGTTCGGTCCCCGCCACCCGTCCGGCACGCCAGTACCGCCGCGGTGTAACGGTCGAGCCCCGACCCTTCCGCAGGAAACCGGTCCGCCGCGCTGCGCGCGATGCTCCAGCCCGCGGTGCCGATGCGGACCTCCGCTAGGCTCACGCAGCAAGCATGCCCGGTCGGTCGCCGCTGTCGTTGGCCGCTTTCCGCTCGGTCCGGGCCCGCCTGACGCGCGGCGTGCGTGCACGCGGGCGGACCTTGGCCGTAGGCCGCAGCCACGCCGCGATTGCCCGTACGCGCGCCACCGATGCCAGCGCCGCAACCGCGATGACCGCGTCGACATAAGCGGCAAGATCGACCGCAACGCCGATCACTATCTGGGGGCCGCCGATAACCAGGACGTATTCACCAGCAAAAGCGATGAGCGCGGCCACGATAGCCCACGCGATCAGTTCCTGCCGCGACCGTCGCAGCAGCCAGCGCGCCGGCCGTACCGCGAGCCAGTCGCTCAGCAACCGCGACAACGGCAGCGCCGGCGCCATGCGGATCAGCATCGCCGCGCCCAGTAACAATATCATCGCTTGGATCATGGAACTCCCCCTTTCGAACAAGAGATGGGGAGGAGGGCAGGCAGACAAAAGGGCGATTTCCAACATCGGTCTTGGCGAATCTGTTGGCGGAACATATAAGGAACAAATGGGTCCGCAAAGCGTCATCGAAAAGCTGGAAATCCTCGCCGACGCGGCGAAGTACGATGCCTCGTGCGCGTCGTCGGGCACCGCCAAGCGCAACTCGGCGGGCAGCCCCAAGGGCATTGGCTCGACCGAGGGAATGGGCATCTGCCACGCTTACGCGCCCGACGGCCGCTGCATCAGCCTGCTCAAGATCTTGCTGACCAACCACTGCGTGTTCGACTGCCATTATTGCATCAACCGCAAGAGCTCGAACGTGCGTCGCGCGCGGTTCACCCCGCAGGAAGTGGTCGACCTGACGCTGAGCTTCTACCGCCGCAATTACATCGAGGGGCTGTTCCTCTCTTCGGGCATCGTCAAAAGCTCCAACCACACGATGGAGCAGCTGGTCGAGGTCGCGCGGATGCTGCGCGAAGAGCACGATTTTCGCGGCTACATCCACTTGAAGACAATCCCCGAAGCGGACCCTGAGCTGGTGCATCAGGCCGGGCTCTATGCCGATCGCGTGTCGATCAACGTCGAGCTGCCGACCGATGCCGGCCTGACCCGCCTCGCACCCGACAAGAGCGCGCGCCAGATCGAAGGGGCGATGGGCAAGCTCAAGAGCGACATCGTCGAGGCGAAGGACAACAAGAAGCGCTTCAAGCACGCGCCGCGCTTCGCGCCCGCGGGCCAGTCGACCCAGATGATCGTCGGCGCCGATGCCGCGACCGATGCGGATATCGTGGGGAAGGCGAGCAGGCTCTACGACAGCTTCCGCCTGCGCCGCGTCTATTACAGCGCATTCTCGCCGATCCCCGATGCCAGCGCGGTGCTGCCGCTGAGGCGCCCGCCGCTCATTCGCGAGCACCGGTTGTATCAGTCCGACTGGCTGATGCGCTTCTACGGCTATCAGCCGAACGAGGTGATGCAGGCGACGGAAGACGACGGCAACCTGCCGCTCGATATCGATCCCAAGCTCGCTTGGGCGCTCAAGTTTCGCGAACGCTTCCCGGTCGACGTCAATCGCGCCTCGAAGGAGGCGTTGCTGCGAGTGCCAGGGCTGGGCGTGCGTGCGGTGCAGCGCATCCTCGCCAGCCGTCGTCACCGGACCATGCGGCTCGACGATGTCGCCAAGCTCACCGTCTCGATCGGCAAGGTGCGCCCCTTCATCGTCACCGCCGATTGGCGCCCGGTGTTGCTGACCGACCGCGCGGACCTGCGTGCCCTGCTCGCGCCAAAGACCGAGCAGCTCGAATTGTTCGCGGCATGAGCGCGCCGTTTCGCGACACGCGGCTGCCGGGCGCGTTCTGCGTCACGTTGCCCGAAGCGGACGACTTTGATTTCTGGCGCGATCAGGCGCGGGCGCTGGTGCAAGGCGATGTGCCGCCAGATCGGGTCGTGTGGGCCGAGCCGGGCGGATCGGGCGACCTCTTTTCGGGCGGCCGTCGCCGCATGCCCGCGCCACCCGCCAATGCCGCGCCGGTGCGCGCGAGCCGCGCGTTCGTGCAGCTCGCCAAGAGCGCGATCTGCCACTCCGATCCGGAGCGTTTCTCGCTGCTCTATCGGCTGCTGTGGCGCCTGCAGGCGAACCCGCGGCTGCTCGAGGACGGCGCCGATTCCGACGTGCGCCGGCTGGAAGACCTGGCGAAAGCGGTACGCCGCGACATCCACAAAATGCGCGCCTTCGTCCGTTTCCGGCTCGTCGAAAGCGAAGCGGACGGTGAGGATCATTACGTCGCCTGGTTCGAACCCGAGCATTACATCCTGCGCGCCAACGCGGGCTTCTTCGTGCGCCGGTTCGCCAACATGAAGTGGTCGATCCTGACGCCCAAGGGCTCGCTGCACTGGGACCGCACCACGCTGGAGGAAGGCCCGCCAGCGCAGCGCTCCGACGCGCCATCGGGCGATCCGACCGAGGATCTGTGGCGCAAATACTATGCATCGATCTTCAATCCCGCGCGTTTGAAGATCGGGGCCATGCTCAAGGAGATGCCCCGCAAGTATTGGAAGAACATGCCCGAGGCGGCGCTCATTCCCGAGCTGGTCGCCGGGGCGCAGGCGCGGGAAAGTGCGATGGTCGAGAATGGCGCGCCCTTGTTCGATGAAGCCGAGCGGCCCGAGACGCTGGCGGGGATCGACAAGGCGATCCACGCCTGCCGCCGCTGCCCGATCGGCCTGCTCGACAACACCGCGGTGATGGGCGAGGGACCGCGCGAGGCTGCGCTGATGATCGTGGGCGAACAGCCGGGCGACCAGGAAGACCTTGCCGGCCGTCCGTTCGTAGGGCCCGCGGGCAAGGTGCTCGACGCGGCGCTCGAGCGCGCGGGAATCGACCGGCGCAGCGTGTACCTCACCAACGCGGTCAAACACTTCAAGTATGTCCCACGCGGCAAGCGGCGGCTGCACCAATCGCCGACCGCCAAGGAAATCGACATCTGCCGCTTCTGGCTCGAAGGCGAGCGTGAAATCGTGAAGCCCAAACTGATGCTCTCCCTCGGCGCCAGCGCGGCGCGCGGGCTGATGGGCAAGACCGTCAGCATTACGAAGGCGCGGGGTGTCCCGCACGTGCTGGAAGACGGCAGCGAACTGTGGGTTACCGCTCACCCTAGCTACCTCCTGCGCCTGCAGGACGAAGCGAAGGAGCAGCAGCAACGCCTGTTCCAGGCCGATCTCGCCGCGGTCGCCGAGCGGCTGGCGGAATTGACGGGGTGACATGCCCGATCCGTCGCTCACGCCGGGCCGGCGAAGGCTCAAGGCCGATCCCAATCTAGTCGCCAACCCGCGCGCTCCGTTCGTGGAGCTTGGGCTGGTCAGTTGCTTCTCGTTTCTTCGGGGAGCGTCAGAACCCATCGATTTTGCCGAAACCGCGTGGGCCTTGGGCTTCGACGCGATCGGCATTGCCGACGTCAATTCGATGGCCGGGGTCGTCCGTCTTCATACCGAGGCCAAGGCGGTGAAGACGCGGCCGGTGATTGGTTGTCGGATCGAAACGGTAGAGGGGTTCGCGTTCCTTGCGTACCCCACTGATCGCGATGCTTACGGCCGATTGTGCCGGCTGATCTCCGCCGGCCGAATGAGCACGCTCGACGATAAGTGGCAGGACAAGGGCGTGTGCCACATCTCGCTGGCGATGCTGGCGGCGCACTCGGAAGGTGTGCAACTGATCCTGCTCTCACCGCGCGATCTGGATCAGGAATTCACTATCGCGGTGCCGAGCAACGTCATCCCGTTTCCTCTCAGCCATCGCCCCGGCATCACAGCCGACGTCCTCGAAGTCCGAGACAACGCGGACACGATGGAGTTCACGGGGCCCTTCGCCAGTGTCATCCGGTACTTGGCCGACAGGCTACCCACCCTGCGCCACCTCACAGCGAGCTATCTCTATACCGGCGACGACATCGCCCGGATCGACCAGCTCGACTCGCTGGCCAAAACCAATGACTTGAAGCTGTTCGCCACCAACGACGTCCACTATCACATCGCCGAGCGCCGGCCATTGCAGGACGTGATGACGGCGATCCGGCACAGGACGACCGTCGCCGATGCTGGCCATCTGCTCCACGCGAACGCTGAACGGCATCTCAAATCGCCTAAGGAGATGATCAAGCTGTTCGCTCGCTGGCCGCACGCCATTGCGGCGTCGCGCGAAGTGGCGGATGCGTGCTTGTTCGACCTGGCCGATCTGAAATACGAGTATCCGAAATCGAGCTGCCCCGCGGGTATGACCCCACAGGAATACTTGGTCGAGCAAACCTGGAAAGGTGCGGAATGGCGCTACCCCAAGGGGGTTTCTGACGATGTGAAGAAGACACTCACGCACGAATTGGGTGTCATCGATACCCTTTGTATCGCGCCCTACTTTTTGACCATTCAGGAAATAGTCCGCTTCGCGCGTAGGCAGGACCCTCCAATCTTGTGTCAAGGACGCGGTAGCGCGGCCAATTCTGCGGTGTGCTTCTGCCTGGGCATCACCGAAGTCGATCCGGCCACGCACCAGTTGCTGTTCGATCGTTTCCTTTCCGAAGAACGCAGCGAACCGCCCGACATCGATGTCGATTTCGAGCACGAGCGGCGCGAAGAAGTGATCCAATGGATCTACAAGGAATACGGCAGGGATCGAGCCGGCCTATGCGCCACTGTAATTCACTATCGTCCCCGCATGGCGATCCGCGAAGTCGGCAAGGCGATGGGTTTGTCCGAGGATGTGACCTCTGCGCTGGCCCGAACCGTGTGGGGAGGTCACGGCCGCAATATCGATCCGGATCATGTCATGAAGGAAACGGGTCTGGATTTGTCCGACCCGCAATTGTCCCGGGTGCTCAAGCTCACCGAACAGATGATCGACATGCCCAGGCACCTGAGCCAGCATGTTGGCGGCTTCATCCTCACCGACAAACTGCTGACTGAGACGGTTCCGATCGGCAATGGTGCGATGCCTGATCGTACCTTCATCGAATGGGACAAGGATGACATCGACGATCTTGGTATTTTCAAGGTCGATGTGCTCGCGCTCGGGATGCTGACCTGTATCAGGAAAGCTCTCGATCTACTTGAAAATCATCACGGTCTTTCCCGGACGATGGCTACGTTGCCACAAGAAGAGGAGGCTGTTTACGACATGCTGTGCAAGGGTGATTCCCTCGGCGTGTTCCAGGTCGAGAGCCGGGCGCAGATGAACATGCTGCCCCGGCTGCAACCACGTAAGTTCTACGACTTGGTAGTGCAGGTGGCGATCGTCCGGCCCGGACCCATTCAGGGCGACATGGTTCATCCCTACCTTAAGGCGCGCAGGAAGAATCGCGAGAATCCCCACCTCGAATTAAAGTTGCCCGGACCGGCACCAGAGCATGGTGACGCGGACGAACTCTCATCGATTTTGGGGCGAACCTATGGCGTGCCGATCTTCCAGGAACAGGCGATGAAGATCGCCATCGATGCAGCCAAGTTCACATCGGCGCAGGCCAACCAACTACGCAAGGCCATGGCGACATTCCGGTCGCGCGGGATGGTCGACGAACATCAGGACCTGATGGTCGGCAATATGATCGAGCGCGGCTACGACCCCGATTTCGCGCGAAATTGTTTCAACCAGATCAAGGGTTTCGGCGAATATGGCTTTCCCGAAAGCCACGCGGCCAGTTTCGCGCACCTCGTTTACGTTTCGAGTTGGCTCAAATGCCATTACCCCGTCGCCTTCGCCGCCGCCTTGCTCAACTCGCAGCCGATGGGTTTCTATGCCCCATCGCAAATCGTGCGCGATGCGGAGGAGCATGGCGTCGTGGTGCTGCCGATCGATGTCAATCACTCGGATTGGGACTGCACGCTTGAGCAGGTGGAGCAGGATCATCCCACTCGGCGCGGTGACAGCGAATGGCGTTCAGACAAAGGCTGGGCTCTGCGCCTCGGCCTGCGGCAAGTCGATGGTTTTCCCAAGGCCGTTGCAGAACACTTGATGAAAGTCCGCCAGCAAGGTGGACCGTTCGCCGACGTGCTCAGCCTGCGCGATCGGGCGAAACTGCAGCCTTCGCATATCGAGCGCCTTGCCGCCGCCGATTGCTTCTCGTCGCTGTCGCTGAAGCGCCGCCAGGCGCTGTGGCAGGCGCGCACGCTGGTGGGCGGGGAGGAGCTTCCGCTGTTCACTGCTGCGCGTGAGCGCGAAGAGGGTGCCGAGCGAGAGCTGACGCAACTGCCCGCGATGGGTTTGTCGGAAGAAGTGGTGGCCGATTATCAAACGCACCGTCTCAGCCTGAAGGCGCATCCCTTGAGCTTCCTGCGTCCCTCGCTCACGGCACGCGGATTCGTGCGCGCGGATGAGCTTCGCAAGCGCAAGTTCCGCTCGCAGGTGCAGGTTGCCGGCGTGGTGCTGATCCGCCAGCGGCCCGGCAGCGCCAAGGGGGTGTGCTTCATCACGCTCGAGGACGAAAGCGGGGTGGTCAACCTCGTCGTCTGGCCGGACACGATGGAGAAGTACCGCAAGGTGATCATGGGCGCGCGGCTGATGGAGGTGCGCGGGCGGGTGGAGTACGATGAGGAAGTGATCCACGTGATCGTCCACCACCTAGCCGACGCGACCAGCGCGCTCCACCGCTTGTCGGACGACCTGATGCCGGTGACCATCGCCCGCGCAGACCATTGCAACAATCCGCTGCCAAGCCGATGGGGGCCGCACGGCGTGCTGCTGTCCGAGGTCGGGAACGACGACGCGCCGGTCAAAGCGGAGCCGTGGCAGCCGCCCGGGCCAGACAACCGCGATTGCGGCTTTAAGGGCGGCCATCCCCGCGACGTGCGGATCGTGCCCAAACTGTTGCCGTTGCCGCCCAGCCGCGACTTCCATTGATGTCCCGATCCGGTGCGCCGATCCGATTGTCCCGTGCCGCGCGACCCGTGAGAGTGTACCGTCCCACCATGCGCATCGTCCTTGCCGCCGCCCTCGCTGCCACCGCCGCCACCGCGGCTGCCTACGACCCTATCGTCCTCCAGCGCGGATGGTACCGTGTCGATGCGTTCGACGACGGCGAATGCACGGGCGAAGTCGGCACCAACGGCCAGTTCTACGTCATCTCCGCCAGCGGCTTCGCCCCCGGCGAGAAAGCGTTTCTCACCATCACCAACGGCGACATGCGCCCGATCGAGCGCGCGGTGCACGCCGACGCCGACGGACACTGGCAGGACTACTACATTCCCTTTCGCCCTAACCGCGGCGAGGGCGACGTCGTCACCCTGACGTTGGCCGGCGAGCGCTGTGTCGTGCCGCTCGGGTTCGCATGGCGCCGCGCCAAGGGGTGGGACGAACCCGCTCCACTGACCCCCCATTGAGCAGGGGCGCTGAATTTGGCGAATCGATCCGCGCCGCCTAGCGCGCGCACGTGATCGATCCCGAACGCCTCGCCGCCTTCGCGCTGATGACCGCCGCGACCAGCGTGGTCCCCGGCGTGTCGATGCTGTTCGTGGTCGGCCGCACCATCCGCCACGGCTGGCGCAGCGGCGCGGCGGGCCTCGCAGGAATGCAGCTCGGCTACATCGGCTGGTGGTTGCTCGCGGGACTCGGCCTCGGCACGCTCGCCGCAGCCTTTCCACTGGGGTTCGAGATCCTCGCGGTCGGCGGCGCGCTCTATCT
>JAEWKG010000061.1 GCA_023386135.1 Pseudomonadota bacterium
CGGCAATGGCGGCGGGCATGGCCAGGGCGGCGGCATGAAGGCCGTGCGTGCGCCGGCTGCTCCGCAACACGCCATGCAGGCCGAGCGCCCCTCACATGGCAACGGCAATGGCAAGGCGATGCGCCAGGCCGCCGAGCAGCACGCTGTCGTGCGCGAAGACCGGGGCCACGGCAACGGCAATGCCCGGCGTGGCGGCGATGTCCGCGAAGTTCGTCAGATCGTGCGCGACAACCGCCGCGACGAGGGCGTGATCCGCGATGGCCGCGGCGCTCGCGTAGTGCAGACCGTCGTCCACTTCGACCGCGATGCCCCGCGCGGGCTGATCAACGGGTGCCCGCCGGGCCTCGCCAAGAAGAACAACGGCTGCATGCCCCCGGGCCTCGCTCAGCAGCGCAACCAGGCGTACTATCGCCCGTCGTGGTTCGGCTATCCGTCGTATAATGACGGCCGCTATTACTACGACGACGGATACCTCTATCGGACGAACAACACCGGCTCGGTCCTCGGCTACATCCCGCTTCTCGGCGGTGCGCTGTCGGTCGGCAATCCGTGGCCGAGCTACTACGATCCGTATCCGGTGCCCGACTACTACGTCGACTATTACAATCTCGGAGCCCCGGACAGCTATCGCTATGCCGACGACGTACTCTACCGGGTCGATCCGCGGAACGACGCGATTACCTCGATCGCGGCGCTCCTGACCGGCGACCAATTCAACATCGGGCAGCGGATGCCGGCGGGCTACGACGTGTATAACGTGCCCTACGCCTACCGCGATCGCTACTACGACACGCCCGAGTACGATTATCGCTATGCCGACGGCTACATCTATCAGGTCGATCCGACCACCCAGCTGATCCAGGCCGCGATCCAGCTGCTGACCTGAGGGGAATCTCGACCATGACCATTCGCACACTTCCCCTCGCCGCCGGCCTTGCGATGGCGGCGGCGCTCGGCGCCTGTTCGGGCAAGGACGACAGCAAGACCACGCCCGCGTCGGTCGAAGCCACCGGCGACGCATCGCACCGCACATTGGCGGCGACCATCGGCGCGGCGCCGGGGCTCACCACCCTGTCGGGCGCACTGTCCGAAGCGGGCCTCGCCGACGTGTTCGACGGGCCCGGCAGCTACACCGTGCTCGCCCCCGACGACGACGCGTTCGGCAAACTGGGCGAGAACGGCAAGGCGCTGAGCGACCCCAGCAACCGCGCCGAGATGGTCGCGCTGCTGCGCGGGCACATCCTGCCCGGCCACCTGACCCCCGAGGCAATCAGGCAGGCGATCACCGACAAGAAGGGTCCGGTGACGATGCGCACGCTCGCCGACAGCATGGTCACCTTCAGCGCCGACGGCGACACGATCTCGGTCGCCGGCGCCGACGGTGCGAAAGCGAAGATCGACGGCACTGCGCTGGTCGCGAGCAATGGCGTGGCGCTGCCGATCGACGGTCTGGTGAAGTCGCCGGCCGCCGCGAAGGCGAGCTAGGTGCTTTGACGCACGAGGCCCCAGCCTGCGCTGGGGCGACGGTTTCACTTCAAGCTGATCGTCATCCCAGCGGAAGCTGGGATCGCGTGCCGCATCACACCGCCCCTAGCTTAATAATCCTTGCTCGCCTTGGCCACGATCGACTCGCGGCCGATGGTCGAAATGCTCCCCAGGATCGACAGCCACGAGGTGATGCGGAACTCCGCCTGCGTCGCGCTGTAGCCGCGCCCGTCGGTGATGATTTCGACGTAGAAACGGCGGCCGATGTTCTTGCCCAGCGCGATCGCGGTACCGCGGCCCAGCGCCTGGTCGGCGCTTACGATGCGCAGCCGGTCGAGCCCGATCGCGGTGCGCAGCTGGTTGATCGGGTCCATGCCTCCGCCCCCGCGTAGCGAGGCGAGTGCGGAGCCCAATTGCAGCACGTCGGTCGCCGAAAGCTCGGTGATCGAGCCGCCGAACAGCAATCGGGCGAGGATTTCCTCCTCCGGCAGGCCGGGCGTCGACTGGAAGCTGATCTCGGGCTCGCTGGCGCTGCCCTGCACCTTCACCGTGACGCTGAGATCGTCCTTTTCGGTCTCGGCGACAATGTCGAGGCGCGGATCGATCGGCACGTTCTCGTCGAAGTTGATGATCCCGCGGGTGAGGTTGAAGCGGGTGCCGGCGAACGAATAGTCTCCGCGGATCACCCGTGCCTCGCCGCCGAGGCGCGGGTTGTCGGTGGTGCCGCGCACCCGCACGGTCGCCTGCCATTCGCTGTCGAGCCCCATGCCGTCGACGTCCACCCGGCTCGGTGCGCGGGCGTCGATCAGGTAACGCCACGGCTGGCTCGCCGCGCGCGCGGGGGCGACGTCGAACGGCAGGTTGATCTCGCGGGTCTTGATCTGCGGCAGACGCTGGTCCGCCGCCGCGGTGCCGAGCCGCCAGCTCGCGCGGTCGACCAGCACGCGGCCGGCGATGGTCCCGCCGATGCCGTTGGAGACGATGCGCAGTGGTCCGGTGACGGTGGCGGACAGGCCATTGGCATTGAGCAGCCGCGCGTCGCGCGCGGCGATCTTGAGGTCGAGCTGCGGGCCCTTGGTGCCGAGATTCTCCAGCGCGACGGTGCCGCTGCCGACCACGGTGCCGCCGCCGGCGGTCGCGCCGCGGAAGCTCGACAAGGTGAGGCGCGAGCCTGCGAAGGTGCCACGCGCGCTGACACCCGTCAGGTCGGTGCCCGACAGGCCCGACTGCAGGCGCAGGTTGTCGCCAGCGACCGAGCCGCGAACCTGCGGATTGGCGAGCGTGCCGGTCACGTCGGCAGCGACCGAGAGCGGGCCGGTGA
>JAEWKG010000015.1 GCA_023386135.1 Pseudomonadota bacterium
GGGCAAGGTGCTCGCCTCGCAGTTCGGGGACCGGTTCGTCGATGCCCCCGAAGCGGAGTGGCTGCCCGAATTCAAGACGCGCGCCGTCCACGCGATGATGGACATGATCCGGACGGACCTCGCGCTGCTGGGCATCGAGCACGACGTGTTCGCTTCCGAGGCCGAGCTCCAGCAGGCGGGCAAGCCGGCCGAGGCCGAAGCATGGCTGCGCGCGCACGACCTCGTCTATGATGGCGTGCTCGAAGCGCCCAAGGGCAAGACTCCCGAGGACTGGGAGCCGGTCGAACTGCCGCTGTTCCGCTCGACGAAGTTCGGCGACGACCAGGACCGTCCGATCAAGAAGTCGAACGGCGACTGGACCTACTTCGGTGCCGACCTTGCCTACCACATGCAGAAGGCCGCTCACGCGGACGAGCTGATCGACATCTGGGGCGCGGATCATTCCGGCACCGTCAAGCGGATCAAGGCCGCGGTCGCCGCGCTGGCGCAGGGCGAGGGGCGCGAGATCCCCTTCGACGTGAAGCTGGTGCAGATGGTCCAGCTCCTGCGCGGGGGCGAGCCTGTCAAGATGTCCAAGCGCAGCGGCACCTTCGTGACGCTCGCCGACGAGGTGCGCGAAGTGGGCAAGCACGTCGTCCGCTTCACCATGCTGACCCGCAAGCCCGAAGCGCAGATGGAGTTCGACTTCGCCAAGGTGGTCGAGGCGTCGAAGGACAATCCGGTGTTCTACGTCCAGTACGCCAGCGCGCGGATTCACTCGATGCTGCGCAAGGCGGCACCCGAGGGGTTGGGGCCGGACGCCGCCGCGATCGACCGGCTGGGTGCCGACGAGCTGACGCTGATCAAGCAGGCGGCGCAGTTCCCGCGGCTGGTCGAGGCCGCCGCCGCCGCGCGCGAGCCGCACCGCATCGCGTTCTTCCTCTACGACCTCGCCGCCGCGTTCCACTCGTTCTGGAACGCGGGCAACGATGCGTCCGACAAGCGCTTCATCGTGGCACAGGACCCCGCGCTCACCGGCGCGAGGCTTTTCCTGGCGACGCAGATCGGGCAAGTTGTCCGTAACGGCCTGGCGTTATTGGGCGTCGAGGCAGTCGAGGAGATGTGAGCATGGCGGGCCGGGGGACCACCGACGAGGACTTCATCGCTGACGAGCAGTTGACGCTCGGGGGCGAGGACGAGCGGTTGCCGTGGCTCGAATCCGGCGAGGAAGACGATGAGGAGACCGGCGTCGATACCGGCCGGATCGTCGGATTCGCGATGTTCGCCGCGCTCGCGCTCGCCGCACTGGTCGTGGGCATCTGGTGGTTCGGTCAGCGCAGCGCCGAGCCCGAACTGGTCGCAGACGGGAGCACGATCGCCGCACCTCCCGGACCGTACAAGAGCAAGCCGACCGATCCCGGCGGCAAGACCTTCGAAGGCACCGGCAATCTCGCCCCCGCGGTGGGCGAGGGCAAGGAAACCGAAGGCCAGATCGCCGAGACCAACGTGCCGGTGCCGAGCATCGATACGCCCAAGCCGGGCCAGGCACCGTCGCCGGCTCCTGCGAAGGCGGCGCCCTCGGGCGGGATCGCGGTGCAAGTCGGCGCCTACAACAGCAAGGACGCGGCCGAGGCGGGCTGGCAGCGGCTGACCGGCCAGACCGACAAGCTCTCCGGCGTCAGCCACCGCGTGGTGCAGGGCCAGGTCGACAACGGCACGGTCTATCGCCTGCAGGCGATCGCCGGCAGTGCCGCCGCCGCCAGCGGCTTGTGCGCGGCGCTCAAGGGCGACGGAGTGGACTGCCAGGTCAAGCGCTGAGCCACTTTTCGGTCTTAGGCCGTCATGCTGAACTTGTTTCAGCATCCATTCCGCACTCGAACTCGGTGCTATCCGGAGAGATGGACCCTGGAAGCGAAGCTGTGCGCAGCACAAACGAGTTCAGGGTGACGAATAGAGAGTTGCCGTAGGGGATTGCCTTCGAGCGCGGCTTGCAGCGCCCGCGGGTTCTGTGCGAATCCTACCCCATGACGCCCGCGATTTTCGGCCTTGCCGGCCTTACGCTGACCGACGACGAACGCGCCTTCTTCCGCGAGTGCGACCCGGCGGGCTACATCCTGTTCGGCCGCAACATCGAAACGCCCGCACAGGTCCGCGCTCTGACCGATGAGCTGCGTGACCTTCACGGGCGCGACAAGCTGCTCGTTTCGATCGACCAGGAAGGCGGCCGGGTCGCCCGCATGCGCCCGCCGCAGTTCAGTCCGTTCCCCGCCGGCGCGGCGTTCGACGCGCTGTACGAAACGGCCCCGTCCTCGGCGATCGCCGCGGCGCGGATGAACGCGCACGCGATGGGCATCGAGCTCGCCGAAGCGGGGATCACGGTCGACTACTATCCCTCGCTCGACGTACGCCAGCACGGCGCGCACGACGTGATCGGCGACCGCTCGTTCGGCTATGAGCCGCTGCGGGTGGCGGCGATCGGCCGCGCGATCCTCGAAGGCCTCGCCGCCGCGGGTGTCGCGGGCTGCATCAAACACATGCCGGGACACGGCCGGTCGGCGGTCGATACGCACAAGGAACTGCCCACCGTCACTGCGAGTGAGGATGAGCTCGAGCTCGACCTCGCCCCGTTCAAGGCGCTCGCCGACACACCGATCGGCATGACCGGACACCTCGTGTTCCCGGTGTGGGATGCCGAGCGCCCCGCCACCCAGTCACCGACGGTCATCCGCGAGGTGATCCGGGGCAAGATCGGTTTCAACGGCCTGCTCCTCACCGATGATCTCGACATGCAGGCGCTCTCGGGCTCGGTGCCCGAGCGGGCCGAGCGCTCGGTCGCCGCGGGCTGCGACCTCGCGCTCAACTGCTGGGCGAAGATGGACGACATGGTCGGCATCGTGGAGCGATTGCCGACGATGTCGGACGAGACCGCCAGCCGGTTGGAGTGCGCGCTGGCGGGCACCGGCATGAAGCCGCAGGGCGACAAGGCGGAGCTCTTGGCGCAGCGCGACGAATTGCTGGCGCTAGCCGGCGCGACCGCGTGAACGAGGATAGCCTCATCCTGCCATTGGGCGAGGCCGACGCCGACGACTGGTCCGGCCCCGCCGCCGCACCGACCGACGACGCGGCGCTCTATCTCGAGCTCGACGGGTGGGAAGGGCCGCTCGACCTGCTGCTCGACCTCGCGCGGCGGCAGAAGGTCGATCTCAAGGCGATCTCGATCCTCGCGCTGGTCGACCAGTACATCGCTTACATCGAGCGCGCCGAGGCGCTGAAGCTGGAACTGGCGGCGGACTACCTCGTGATGGCGGCTTGGCTCGCATACTTGAAGTCCGCACTGCTGCTGCCGCGCGACGAGCAGGAGGACCCGAGCCCCGAGGACCTCGCCCTGCGGCTGCAACTACGGCTCGCGCGGCTCGGCGCGATGCGCGAAGCGGCGGCGCGGCTGATGGGGCGCGACCGGCTCGGCCGCGACGTGTTCCTGCGCGGCGCGCCCGAAGGCTTGCGGACCGATCGCAAGACGCTGTGGCAATGCGACTGGTTCGCGCTCGTCCAGGCCTACGGCCAGGTCAACGCCCGCACTGCACCGGTGGTGCACATGGTGCGCGAGCGCCCTGTAATGACCCTGGAATCGGCGCTGGACCGGGTCTCGGCGATGCTTGGCGTCACGCTCGACTGGATCGAGCTCCGGCAATTCCTCCCGCCGCATGCCGAACCGCGGCTGCGCAAATCCGCGCTCGCCTCCAGCTTCGTCGCCGCGCTCGAACTCGCGCGGCTCGGGCGGGCCGAGCTGGCGCAGGATGAGACGTTCGGCCCGCTACGCCTGCGCCGGGTCGCATGAGCGACGAGATTGAGCGCGCGCTCGAGGCGACGCTGTTCGCGGCCGAGGAGCCGCTGACCGTCGAAGCGCTCGCCGGCCACCTCGGCGGCGCTTCGTCAAGCGAAGTGCGTGAGAGCCTCGACCGCCTTCAGCAGCACTACCGCGAGCGCGGCATCCAGCTCGTCGAGCGCGGCGGACGCTGGCACTTCGAGACCGCGCCCGACCTCGCCCATGTCCTGCGCCGGGAGCGTGAGGCGGTCCGCCGCCTCTCCCGCGCCGCCACCGAGGTGCTGGCGATCGTCGCCTACCACGAACCCGTCAGCCGCGCGGAGATCGAGGCGATCCGCGGGGTGCAGACCTCGCCCGGCACGCTCGACGTGCTGATGGAAGCAGGCTGGGTGCGCGTCGCGGGCCGGCGCGCGGCGCCCGGCCGCCCGGTGATCTACGCCACCACGCCCGAATTCCTCG
>JAEWKG010000088.1 GCA_023386135.1 Pseudomonadota bacterium
GCATTGGGAGGTCCGGCGAGAACGACGCGATATCCCTCCCGCAGCGGCTCCGCCCGTGGCCGCGCGAGCCATTCGCCCAGCTCATCGGCCAGCGCCGCGATCTCGTCGCCAAAGCCCCTCGAAAGCACCGCGACATCGTCCTCATCGCCGAAGTCCAGCACCGCCTCGACCTGCGCCGCCAGGCCCAGCACCCGGTCGCGCCAGGCTGCGACCTGACGCGACAGCGCTCCCCCCGCCATCGCCATCGCCGCCCGCCGCTGCAGCTCGGTCTCGGCGGAGAGCAGGTCGGCCAGCCCCTCCGCCTCGGCGAGGTCGATCCGTCCGTTGGCGAACGCCCGGCGGGTGAATTCCCCCGCTTCCGCCTTGCGCAGGCCCGGAAGCGCCGCCAGCGCGCCCTCGACCGCCGCGACCACCGCGCGGCCGCCGTGCAGGTGCAGCTCGACGACATCCTCTCCGGTCGCGGTTCCCGGTCCTGGCAGCCACAGCACCAGCGCCCGGTCCAACTCCTCGCCATCGGACCCGCGCAAAATCGCCGCTACCGCGCGGCGCGGCTCGGGAAGCTGTTCCGCCAAGGTCGTCAGCGCAAAACCCGCGTCCGGCCCGCTGATCCGGATCACCGCGATCGCAGCCGGCGGCGCGCCGCTCGAGAGCGCGAAAATGGTGTCCACGGCCACGAGATTGAACCTGTTGTGCGGCGAGAAGCGCGCCCGCGCGTCAGGCGTCCTTCCCGCTCTTGCCCATGCCTGCCGCCGTCGCGCCCTCGATGAAATTCTGGAAGAATTTGAGGCCCACTTGGCCCATCGGCGCCATCTGCCCGGCGACCTCCTGCAGCTTGTCGATGCTGCCCACGCCCTTCATCGCCTTGGCCATCAGGTCGACGTAGACCTCGTTCGCCTTGCCGACGTCGGGCAGCCCCATGAAGCTCCGCGCCTCTTCCGGCGTGCAGTCGATTTCGATGTGGACCTTCATGGCAGGCTCCTGCGTTGGGAGAGGCAGGACACCTGTCACAGGGGTTTGGCAAAGTCCATTGCGGCGCGCTAGGCAGGCGGCGGCCAACCAGGGAGACGATCATGGGCGAGACGGTGCGGATCAACACGTTCGAAGGCGGTGAAACCTTCCCCGTCTACTGCGCCCGGCCCGCCGACGGTGCCGACGGATCCGCACAACGTACCAACTCCGCTGTCATCGTGATTCCGGAGATTTTCGGGGTCAATCCGGGCATCCGCGCCAAGTGCGATGGGTGGGCGGCGAAGGGCTATCTCGCGGTCGCGCCGGACATCTTCTGGCGCTTCGCGGAGGGCGAACAACTCGATCCCGACGTGCCGGAGCAGTTCCAGAAGGCACTGGAAAACATGGGCAAATTCTCCGCCGACGACTGCATCCGCGATGTCGAGGCGTTGATCCACTGGCTCAAGCGCGACCGGGGCGCGGCCAAGGCCGGGCTGGTCGGATTCTGCCTCGGCGGTCGGATCGCCTACATGGCCGCGACCCGCACCGATATCGACGCCTCGGTCGGATACTACGGGGTGATGATCGACCAGATGCTGGGCGAAGCGCACGCCATCGCCAACCCGCTGATGCTGCACATCCCGACCGCCGATCACTTCGTCGGAGCCGAGGCGCAGGCGGCGATCCACGCCGCGCTCGATCCGCACCCCAAGGTCACCCTCCACGACTATCCCGGCCTCGACCACGGCTTCGCCGCCGAAATGGGCAACCGCCGCAACGAGGAAGGCGCCCGGCTCGCGGATAGCCGCACCGAGGCCTTTTTCGCGCAGCACCTCGCCGCATGATCAACCGCGCGCGCTGGCGCTGGTCGGCCAACACGGTCACCCGCTTCGGCCTGCCGCTCGCGCTCGTCCTGCTGAGCCTCGTCTTCGCGCTGTGGTGGCGGTGGGGTCTGATCGTCACCCTGCCGCTGGTCGCGATCGCGGTGTGGGACTTCTTCCAGGACGAGCACACCCTCAGGCGCAACTACCCGCTGCTCGCGCGGGTGCGGTGGATCATGGAAGACCTGCGCCCCTTCGCCCGCGCCTACGTGGTCGAGGGCGACCTCGACGGGCGGCCATTCAATCACGACGAGCGGGCGCTGGTCTATGCCCGCGCCAAGGGCGAACTCGATTCGCACCCGTTCGGCACGGAACTCGACGTCTACTCGGACGAATACGAATGGCTCGCCCACTCGATCGTCCCCAACGAAGCCGCGCCGACCGAGTGGCGGGTCGATGTCGGCGGACCCCAGTGCGCCAAGCCCTACTCGGCCGCGCTGCTCAACATCTCGGCGATGAGCTTCGGATCGCTCTCGGCCAATGCGATCATGGCATTGAACAAGGGCGCCGCGGCGGGCGGGTTCTACCACGACACCGGCGAGGGCGGCTTGTCGCGCTATCACCGCACCCACGGCGGCGACCTCGTGTGGGAGATTGGCAGCGGCTATTTCGGCTGCCGCGATGACGATGGCCGGTTCGACCAAGCGCGCTTCGCGGACACCGCGCAGATCGACCAGGTGAAGATGGTCGAGATCAAGCTCAGCCAAGGCGCCAAGCCGGGCCATGGCGGGGTACTGCCCGGCTCGAAGGTGAGCGCCGAGATCGCCGCCGCGCGCGGGGTGCCGCAAGGCAAGGACTGCGTCTCGCCTGCCGCGCACTCAACCTTCTCGACCCCGATCGGGCTGCTCGAATGGGCGGCGCAACTGCGCGACCTGTCGGGCGGAAAGCCCGTCGGCATCAAGCTGTGCGTCGGCCAGCCGCACGAGGTATTCTCGATCATGAAGGCGATGCGCGATACCGGCATCCGGCTCGACTACATCGTCGTCGATGGCGGCGAGGGTGGGACGGGCGCGGCACCCGTCGAGATGTCCAACCGGGTAGGCATGCCGCTGCGCGAGGGGCTGATCCTGGTCCGCAATGCGCTGGTGGGCTGCGGACTCAAGACGGACATCAAGCTCGCTGCCGCGGGCAAGGTCCACTCCGGCGCCGGTATAGCGATGAACCTCGGGCTCGGGGCCGACTGGTGCAACGCGGCGCGCGCTTTCATGTTCGCGCTTGGGTGCGTGCAGTCGATGCGCTGCCACGAGGATACCTGCCCCACCGGCATCGCCACGCAAGACGCCACGCGTCAGCGCGGGCTGGTGGTGCCCGACAAGGCCGAGCGGGTCGCCCGCTTCCAGCGCCAGACGCTGCATGGCTTGCGCGAACTCGTCGTCGCGATGGGTCTCGAAAACCCGTGGCAGATCACGCCGTGCCACATCAACGAACGTCTCGATTCTGCGCGCGCAGCGCCGATCGACGAGATCTACGGTTTCCTGAAGGACGGCGCCTTGCTCGACGACCCCGCTTCCACGCAGTATGCGCGCGTGTGGGAACGGGCCCAGGCGGGGAGCTTCGCCGCGGCCAACTGAGGGGAAAGCCGATGAGCGCCGAGCGCGGACTGAAGAACTGGCACCGGGTGCTCGAAGGCGGCAACCAGCCGGGCGCGCTGGCCGAAATCATCCGCGAGGACGCGGTGTTTCACTCGCCGGTGGTGCACACCCCGCAGGAAGGCCGCGCCAAGGTGGTCGGCTACCTAGCCGCGGCGGGCGTAGTGCTCAACACCGACAAGTTTCGCTACGTCCGCGAGTTCGCCGATGGCGACAACGCGCTGCTTGAGTTCGTCACCGAGCTCGATGGCATTCACATCAACGGCGTCGACATCATCACCTTCGACGAGGGCGGCATGATCAAGGACTTCAAGGTCATGGTCCGTCCGCTGAAGGCGATCAACAAGGTGTGGGAACTGATGGGCGCGCAGCTTCAGCGCCAGACGGGCTGAGCCACATGCGCGCCGCCGTTTGCGCTTTGATACTCGCCATCGCCGCGCCCGCCGCCGCGCTCGAGCCGATCGTCGATCCCGGGCAGGAGCTGGAGACTCGCATCGACGCCGACTTCGACGGCGATGGCACGCAGGATATCGCCTACGTCACCGGCAGCGAGGAGGCGCGCAATCTCTACGTGACCCTCGCCAAGGGCGAGTCCGAGTACCTGCCGCTTGAGCCGTTTCCGCTCGGCCCCGGCGACCTCTCGTTCGCGAAGGGCGTGCTGGTGTTCGAGGACCTGACCGGCGGCACCACCGCCTACTCGACCACCCGTCGCTACCGCTACGATCCCGAGGCGGGGCGGATGCGGCTGATTGGCTTCGACACCACGCTCTACAGCCGCACCTACGCGCATGACGGGTTCGAGCTGAGCTGGAACCTCGTCACCGGCAAGCTCATCACGCGCGAGCTGCACCTCAACGAGAAGGGCGGCGACGCGGCCTACGATCCGATCGTCGAGAAGACCACGGTCCGAAAGAGCGGCAAGGTGTGGTTGTTCGACACGCCTGACCCCGAGACGCTGATGGAGCAGGTGCGCGGCCGCTGACTCTTACGGACTAGCCAAATGCCAGGCGCCAATTCCCGTCGCGAGACACTTTCAAGTCGCATTGGCGGATGACATCCATACCAAGCAAAAGATCAAAGTTGTGCGACTGTTGGATTTGGAAGCCTTCGGTCTCGGCAAAGACATGAGGCCAAGGCGACCGCTGATCGGCATCATCCGCGAACAATCCCAGCCGAAACACGAAAAAGTCGACTAGCCGCTGTTCGGTTGCGACCATTACGGGCCGCTTTCCAATTGACTTAAGTCGAAGCTTCTCGATGAATCGGAGCGTTATCCCGCTTGAAGTGGCGCCTGTATCGAGAAGTGCTACCCCGGTGTCGTGGGTCAAATCCGTGGGATTGTCCGCCCGGAGAACAGATACCGGCAAGGTAATCCGGCGTCCGTCATGCTTACCGCTAAGCGACTGCAACCGACCAGTTACCAAGCTCTACCGGCTCACGAGTGACGAGTTGAATTGAGAAGAGCTTGTCCGGATACCGCCCGATCGCCTCTCGATATGCCTCGCCCACGGCGTGAAAATACCCGACCACCTTGCGCTTCCTCAACAGAGCATACTGCCCTTCATGAGCAGCCAGCATCCGCTGCAAATTCCGTTGGAAGAAGTCGTAATTGTGATCGATTTCAAGACGGTGCGGATCGGCCATCGGCAGTTTCCCCTTACGGCTAACCTGCCACCCACTGCGATGAAACGAAAGACTCGTGCGACGAACGGATTCCTGATTCCGATGAGTCGAGTCGGAGTCTACTGGTTCATCGTGGCGAAGAAGTCCTCGTTGGTCTTGGAATCCTTCATCTTGTCGAGGAGGAATTCCATCGCGTCGACGGTGCCCATCTGCATGAGGATGCGGCGCAGGACCCACATCTTCGAGAGGTTGTTCTTCTCGACCAGCAGCTCTTCCTTGCGGGTGCCCGACTTGCCGACGTCGAGCGCGGGGAAGATGCGCTTGTCGGCGACCTTGCGGTCGAGCACGATTTCCGAGTTACCGGTGCCCTTGAACTCTTCGAAGATGACCT
>JAEWKG010000106.1 GCA_023386135.1 Pseudomonadota bacterium
ACTTTGTGGGGTGCCCGAGCGCGTCTCGGGATAACCCCGGGCGCGCGCTTGCTCCTTTGCGGCGGGTGAGGAATCGTCCCCGCATGGCGATTCTCTCCGACAAATGGATCCGCGAGGCGGCGACGCAGCGTGGAATGATCGAGCCCTTCGTCGAGAGCCAGCGGCGCGACGGGGTGATCAGCTACGGCCTGTCGTCCTTCGGCTACGACGCGCGGGTGGCGGACGAGTTCAAGATCTTCACCAACATCGACAACGCGGTGGTCGATCCCAAGAACTTCGCCGACACCAGCTTCGTCGACCGCCGGACCGATGTCTGCGTGATTCCGCCGAACTCCTTCGCGCTCGCGCGGACGGTCGAGTACTTCCGCGTGCCGGAGGATGTGCTGGTGATCTGCCTCGGCAAGAGCACCTACGCCCGCTGCGGGATCATCGTGAACGTCACGCCGCTAGAGCCGGGCTGGGAAGGGCACGTGACGCTGGAATTCTCCAACACCACCCCGCTGCCGGCGAAGATCTACGCCAACGAAGGCGCGTGCCAGTTCCTGTTCCTCCAGGGCAACGAGCGGCCCGAGGTGACGTACGCGGACCGGGCGGGCAAATACATGGGCCAGCGCGGAGTGACCCTGCCGCGGCTCTGACATGCGAAAAGGGCGGCCCCGTGTGGGACCGCCCTTCGCTTGTCTCTCGAATGAGATCGGAGGCTTTGGCCGCAACGTCCCGGCAATGCCGTGAGCCTGTCCCCGCGAAAGCGGGGATCGAACGCGGCTGAGCCGCGCCGGCCGGCCTGTCGGCGAGGTTGGTTTAGCTGCGCTAAACCGCCCCGCCTCAGGCTTACTTGAGCTCGACGGTGCCGCCGGCTTCCTCGATCTTCTTCTTGATCTCTTCGGCTTCAGCCTTGCTGACGCCTTCCTTGACGGCCTTCGGCGCGCCTTCGACGAGCGCCTTGGCTTCGGTCAGGCCGAGGTTGGTGATGGCGCGGACTTCCTTGATCACCTGGATCTTCTTGCCGCCGTCACCGGTCAGGATGACGTCGAACTCGGTCTGCTCTTCAGCAGCCGCACCAGCGTCGCCACCACCGGCGGCCGGGGCAGCAACGGCCACGGCAGCGGCGGCGCTCACGCCCCAGGCTTCTTCCAGCGCCTTGGCGAGGTCGGCAGCTTCCAGGACGGTCAGCTTCGAAAGGTCTTCAACAAGCTTGGCGATATCGGCCATGATGTTTCACTCCAGTGTTTAGGTCCGGGGCAGGTGCCCCGATGATTGTTTGCGTAGTCGAAAAAAGTCTTACGCCGCTTCCTTGGCGGCATAGGCGCCAAAGACACGGGCGAGCTTGCTCGCGGGGGCGTTGACCAGCTGCACCACCATGGTGGCAGGTGCGTTGACCAGGCCGATGAGCTTTGCCCGAAGCTCGTCGAGGCTGGGCATCGAGGCGAGCGCCTTGACCCCGGCTTCATCGAGCAGCTGCCCGCCCATCGAACCACCGACGATCTCGAGACGGTCGTTGGTCTTCGCGAAGTCCACCACGGCTTTCGCCGCCGCCACCGGGTCGGTCGACCATGCGAGGCCCGTCGGACCTTCGAGATACTTCTCGAGGCCCTGGTAGGGGGTTTCGTTCAGGGCGATGCTGGCCAGACTGTTTTTCGCGACCTTGTAAGTCGCGCCCGCGTCCCGCATCTTCGTGCGCAGGGCGGTGGACTGACCCACCGACATGCCGAGGTTGCGGGTGACGACCACCACACCGACCTCGTTGAAGACCGCGTTGAGCGATGCGACCGATTCGGCTTTCTGCGAACGATCCATGCCTTGCTCCTTACTCATGATCGCGGATGCCCGAAGGCGGCCGCGACCGGCTCACGTTGCCACGCGCGCGAATGCACGAGTGGGCGAGTCCATCGATGGGGAAGGAGCGTGCTTGAAGCACGGGGAGGGCGAGGGCCGATGGCCCGCCGCCGGAAAATCTCGTTTCCCCGCCTAGGCTGGAGATTAAGAGGGCAAGCCCTCACCAGCTGTCTCGGACGGACGCCGGAAGACCATCGGTCATCCGGACGGGGCGGCGCACTAGAGCAAAGCGCCGTCGAGTCAAGCGCCGAGCGGGCGATGACGACCGCGAGGCCGGTTGGTCAGGTCAGCGGCCCCAACTGGATGAAAGGCAGTTGGTAGTCCGCGAGAGTCGTCGCGCTCGCATAGAAGGGTGCCGTTACCGCCAGCGCGACGCTGCCGCCGTCGGGGCCGAAGAAGCGGCCTTCGAGCGTGCCTTCACCGGGGATTCCGGCTGGCGCGAGCAGACGTGCGGTAAAGGTTCCGCTGGCGGCTGAAAAGGTGAGCTGGTCGATCGTGTAGTCGAGCGTGTGAGCGAGGGTAAAAAGTGTGATGGTGCCGCTGACTCTTCCGGCGGCAAAATCGATCGTGAGCGTGCCCTTGCCGAAGTCGTCGTCGGCGGCATTCAGGTAGAGATCGGCTAGCGGCAGAGTTCGATTGCCGCTGGTCGGCAGCGCGCCCGCCGGGGTGGCGACGCCGAATGCTGCCACCGTGTAGTGACTGTTGTCCGGCGCTATCACCAGCTCGCCCGCGGCGACCGACTGGGCGAAATACAGCCAGACGGTCAGGTCCGCAGAACCGGCGTAACGCAGCACCCCGCGATAGGCCGTTCGACCGTTGCCGGACACCGCGGAGGCAAGCTGCAACTGTTCGACACGCGTCCAATCGCGCCCCGGCAGCATGATCTCGTAAACGCCAGGAGAGGCAATCCAGCGCAGGCGGAGCGTCGTCTTGGTATTCAGGGCGCTGGGGTTGCCGGACACCTTCTGGTTGTCGATGCCGATTATCGTGAGCTCCGCATCGCCAGTCACGCCCGGCGGCGGTGCAATGCCGGACGACGGCGTGGGTGTGGGGGTCGGGGTCGGCGTCGGCGTCGGGGTCGGCGTCGGGGCGGGCGCGGCGCTCGATGCATTGCCGCCGCCGCACCCCGCAAGGGCAAGCACCGCGACACTGGCGGCTCCTGCCAAGACGGTCCGGCGATCGCGCCCATTCACGTTATCAGACATCATCATTCCCCCGCGTTGGTCGATGGCGAGCGTAATCGACCAATCGGGAGCGCGCGTGGCGCAACTAGTCGCAACTAGCGGCGAGACGTGTCGCGACTTAGGCTGGGGTTACTTCGGCGCGATAATCCGGCGGCCTGCGGGCCTCGCGCCAGTATGCCTCCAGGCCGAGCTCTTCGGTCAGCGCGCCGAACCGGGCATCCGTGCGCATCGCCGCTGCGGTCGGCTCGAACAGGAAATTGCTCGCCCGCTGGTTGCGCGCAATGAACAGGCCGCCGCCGTTGTTGCCGCCGACCCTGAACCCGCGATCGAAGAAATAGGCGTCGGTGAGGGCGAACGCATCGTCGATCCAGCCGGATACCGCAGCGAAGCGGATGCAGTCGATTGCGGCACGGACCAGATCGCGTGCTTTCTCCTTCAGGGCATTGAAGTAGGGGTTGGTCGCCGTGGAATCGTTGCCCAGCACGCCGCGCGCCAGTTGTACCATGGTCTCGGCCTCCGCCTCCGACACCGTGCTCGGCCGCCCGGTGACATCGCCGGCCAGAACGGCCGCCTGCTCGGCCCGGCCGCTGAAGACCAGCAACTCCAGACGGGTGAACCACAGCATCTTGTTGCTCGGGAACAGGGCCATGCCTTCCGCGAGCTTGCGCTCCATTTCGGCGAGGCGGCCCATGCTCCACAGCGAGCGGACCCAGATATTGAACAGCGGCGGAGAGAAATCGCGCGCGCTCACGCGTTGGCACATGTCGGCTGCATGCCGGCAATGCCCGGTCATCCGGTCGATCCATGCCTGCTCGATCAGGATGTCGGGATCGTCCGGCGCGTGCAGCAAGGCCCTCTGCAAGTGCGCCGCGCGGGGCAGCCAGTTGTCGCGGCCCATCAGGGGGAGCGCGGTTGCGAGCGCCAGCTCCGCCCTGGCATTGGCGGGATCGAGGTCGAGCGCGTGCTGGGCCTCGGTCGTCGCCTGTTCGCGCAGGACGCGCGATTCGTTCTCGGGCCGCCACCGCGATGCGGACGCGCGGGCATACGCCAGCATGCCCCACGCATCGGCGTTGCCGGGCTCCATCTGCACTGCCCGGTGCGCCAGACCGATCGCCTGGTCCTGCGTCTCGCGGGTATTCTGGCCGCGCAGCACGCGCGCCTGATCGAGCAGCGCGGCGACCTCCGGCGACATGGCCGGCCGGCGGAGCAGGACGGCGCCGAGACCGCCCGCCGCGGCCACCGCTCCGATGCCGCCGAGCGCCAGCATGGTTCGGCGGTTCAGCGGCCCCCGTGGCGGGTCATCGGCCCGGTCGAGCGGCGTGCTCGAGAGCCAGGCGTCGAGTTCCTCGCCGACGGCGTAGACGCTGGCGCGCCGCCCCCCGGGCAGACGATGCACCGGAAGCCCGCGCGAGGCCGCCCAGCGCATGGCGGTGGTGCGATCGCGGCCGAGGTAGCGGGCGATGGCCTTCCACCCGTCCATCCGCACGGAATCGCCCTGGCTCGCCACGTCGACTTGCCTCCGCTGCAATCGACCCTGAGCGGGAAAGTATCGCCACCATCCGCCGCCGACAAGCGGTCCAAGGGTGTGCAAACGACAAGGCCCGCCGGTGCGGCGGGCCTTGCTGCGCGGGTGAGGTGGCTTTCGCCGACGGTCAGGCGGCGGGGCGGTAGGCCAGCAAGTCACCCGGCTGGCATTCGAGCTCGCGGCAGATCGCCTCGAGGGTGGAGAAGCGGATCGCCTTGGCCTTGCCGGTCTTGAGGATCGACAGGTTGGCGAGGGTGAGGCCCACGCGCTCGGCCAGTTCGGTCAGCGTCATCCGGCGCGCGTAGAGCAGGTCGTCGAGGGTGACCACGATGTTGGTTCCTTCTTCAGCGGGCATCACACGGTCCCTTCGAGGTCTTCGCGCATGGCGGCGCCGTGGCGGAACACGCGGGCGAGGATGAACAGGATCAGGATCAGCAGGATGCCGCCGCCGTCGAAGCCGAAGTCGGTGTCGATCTTCAGCTTGTCGTGCGCATCGCCAATCGTGCTGTCGAGGTACATGACCATCGCGCCGACCGGGATCGCGGCGAGCTGGCCGCCGAGCGCGATCCACCCCATCCGCGGGAGGGGGTCGGCGTTGATCGGCGCGAACGGATCGCGGTCGCGGACGCTGTCGATGATGCGGCGCAGGATGACGAGGAACCACACCATGAGGCCGAGCAGCGCGGCCACTCCGACGAGCACGATCAGGATCGCGCCGATGGTGCCGCCGTCGACGGTCAGGCCCTCGCCGCGCATTTCGGCGAGCACGCGGTCCTGCATCACCAGCACGACCGGTGCGGCGAGGGCGACGACAGTGCCCGCGAAGGCGAAGACGCCCGTGAAGAACCACACGATCACCTTGGCGGTGGCGAGCAGCGGGTCGAGTTTGCGAAGGGTCATGGGACTTGGCTCCTGTGCCGTTCGGTCAGGCGATGATGGCGCCGACGGGGGCGGGACGGTCGTGCCCCGGCACCGTCAGCGCCTGCTGGAAGGTCAGCGCGGTCAGGACAACGGCGAACACGAAGGCGGCGAGGTTGGAAGAGGTGCGAGTCATTGTTCGTTCTCCGATATGCTTGATGCCGATAATCGATAAGGAAATGAGCGCTTATCGTCAATCGATAAATATCGAAAAACGATAATATGCTGATTGGAAAACGAAAAACTTCGAGCCGGACTGCGCTGGGCGCCGCTGCGCAGCCCTCCCGCCCGTTTGACTCGCGCGAGTCGCCTCCCTATATGGCCGACCGACCGCACGCTTCGAGCACGGTCCGGTTCATGCGCGGGAATCGGGCCAAGGATGGAAGCGGCGTTTCCATAATCGCGACGCAAACCGCAGTTGGGCCCCGGGTGAGGTGCGCCTTGCTGCGGTCTTTTGGCGTCCGTGGTTTCCCGCCCGCGCGGGACATGAAACGATGCCGCTCCGGCGGCGACTCAAAGGCGAAAATCTCCTTATGGCGACCAAGGCGAAGGCTCCGGCCCCGACTCGCGGCAAGCAGACCGGCACGGCGAAGAAGCGCATCCGGCGCATCTTCGGCGACATCCACGAAGTGGTGAAGATGCCGAACCTGATCGAGGTTCAGCGCGAAAGCTACGAGCAGTTCCTGCGCTCCGACAAGAGCACCGGCTACGTCTCGGGCCTGGAAAAGACGCTGCGCAGCGTGTTCCCGATCCGCGACTTCGCCGGCACCGCCGAGCTCGACTTCGTCCACTACGAACTGGAAGACCCGAAGTACGACACCACCGAGTGCCGTCAGCGGGGCATCACTTATGCCGCGCCGATGAAGGTCACCCTGCGCCTGATCGTGTTCGAAGTGGACACCGAGACCGAGACCCGCAGCGTCCTCGATATCAAGGAGCAGGACGTCTACATGGGCGACATGCCGTTGATGACGCACAACGGCACCTTCATCATTAACGGCACCGAGCGCGTGATCGTCAGCCAAATGCACCGCTCGCCGGGTGTGCTGTTCGACCATGACCGCGGCAAGACGCACTCCTCGGGCAAGCTGCTGTTCGCCGCCCGCGTGATCCCCTACCGCGGCTCGTGGCTCGACTTCGAGTTCGACGCCAAGGACATCGTCAACGTCCGCATCGACCGCAAGCGCAAGCTGCCGGTGACCGCGCTGCTCTACGCGCTCGGCCTCGATGGCGAGGACATCCTCGACTACTTCTACGACACCGTCACCTGGCAGCGCGTGTCGGGCAAGGCGGGTGACGGGTGGAAGATTCCATTCTCCGCGGACGCCTGGCGCGGCGCCAAGCCGGCGTTCGCGCTGGTCGACGCCAAGACTGGCGAGGAAGTGTTCCCCGCCGGCCAGAAGATCAGCCCCCGCGCCGCCAACAAGGCGGCCAAGGACGGCCTCGCCGAGCTGCTGATCCCGACCGAGGAAATCTTCGGCCATTTCGCCGCGCGCGACATGATCGACGAATCGACCGGCCGCATCTGGATCGAGGCGGGCGACGAAGTCGGCCCCGACAACCTCGAAAAGCTCGACAAGGCGGGCGTCGACCGGCTCGAGCTGCTCGATATCGACGACGTCAACACCGGCCCGTGGATCCGCAACACGATGAAGGTCGACAAGGCCGAGAACCGTGACGAGGGCCTCGAGGCGATCTACAAGGTCATGCGTCCGGGCGAGCCGCCGACCAAGGAAACCGCCGAAGCGCTGTTCGAAGGCCTGTTCTTCGACGGCGAGCGCTACGACCTGTCGGCCGTGGGCCGCGTCAAGCTCAACATGCGTTTGGGCCTCGATGCCGAAGACACCGTGACCACGCTGCGCAAGGAAGACATCCTCGCGGTGGTCAAGGAGCTGGTCGGCCTCAAGGACGGCAAGGGCGAAGTCGACGACATCGACAACCTCGGCAACCGGCGCGTGCGCGCGGTCGGCGAGCTGCTCGAGAACCAGTACCGCGTCGGCCTGCTGCGCATGGAGCGCGCGGTGAAGGAGCGGATGAGCTCGGTCGATGTGTCGACGGTGATGCCGAACGACCTGATCAACGCCAAGCCCGCGGTCGCCGCGGTGCGCGAGTTCTTCGGCTCGTCGCAGCTCAGCCAGTTCATGGACCAGACCAACCCGCTGTCCGAAGTCACCCACAAGCGCCGCGTGTCGGCGCTGGGGCCGGGCGGTCTCACCCGTGAGCGCGCCGGCTTCGAGGTGCGCGACGTGCACCCGACCCACTACGGCCGCATCTGTCCGATCGAGACGCCGGAAGGCCCGAACATCGGCCTGATCAACTCGCTTTCGACCTTCGCGCGGGTCAACAAGTACGGCTTCATCGAGACGCCGTACCGCCTGGTGAAGGACGGCAAGGTCACCACCGAAGTGGTGTACCTGTCGGCGATGGAAGAGCAGAAGCACGCGGGCGCGCAGGCTTCGGCCGAAACCGACGGCGATGGCAAGTTCGTCGAGGACCTCGTCTCGGCCCGCCAGGCCGGCGAGTTCGTGATGCTGCCCAACGACCAGATCACCCTGATGGACGTTTCGCCCAAGCAGCTCGTCTCGGTCGCCGCGTCGCTGATCCCGTTCCTCGAGAACGACGACGCCAACCGCGCGCTGATGGGCTCGAACATGCAGCGCCAGGCGGTGCCGCTGGTTCGCGCCGAGGCGCCGTTCGTCGGCACCGGCATGGAAGAGACCGTGGCGCGCGATTCGGGTGCGGCGATCTCGGCCACCCGCGGCGGCGTGGTCGACCAGGTGGACGCGACCCGCATCGTCATCCGCGCGGTCGGTGACGTCGAGCCCGGCCAGTCGGGCGTCGACATCTACCGCCTGCAGAAGTTCGAGCGTTCGAACCAGTCGACCTGCATCAACCAGCGTCCGCTGGTGAAGGTGGGCGAGACGGTCGAGGCGGGCGACATCATCGCCGACGGCCCGTCGACCGAGTTCGGCGAGCTCGCATTGGGCCGCAACAGCCTCGTCGCGTTCATGCCGTGGAACGGCTACAACTACGAGGACTCGATCCTGATCTCCGAGCGGATCGTGAAGGACGACGTGTTCACGTCGATCCACATCGACGAGTTCGAGGTCA
>JAEWKG010000117.1 GCA_023386135.1 Pseudomonadota bacterium
CGGCATGGGTTCGGCAATCTCCTATGGGCGGCGCTACCTGAAGCTCCTGATCTTCGATATCGCAACCACGGACGACGACGGGAACGCCGCCGGCCTCGGGGAGCCGATCAACCAGCAACAGCTCGAAACGCTGAACGGGCTGGCCGATGCGGTCGGTGCGGACAAGCGCCGGTTCTGCGGAGTGATGCGGGTCAGCACCATGGCCGACATCCCCGCCCGCTTCTACCAGAACGCCGTCTCCAAGCTCCGTGAGAAGAACCCCGCTGCGGCCGACACCTTCCTTACGGGAGGCCAGTGATGGATATCATTCGCTGCGAGCAGGGATCTGAGGATTGACTTCGCGCCCGCGCCGGCATCCCAACGGCGTCTGAGTTCTGCACCGTCATGGCCAAGGGCCGCGACGGGGGGGCGAGCAAGACGCGCCGCACCTACATGCTCAAGCTGGCCGGGGAAATCCTGACCGGCGAGCCGATGGAGTCCTACTCCAATCACCACATGGAGCGCGGCAAGGAAATGGAGGCGGAGGCCCGTGACCTCTACAGCTTCCTCACCGACGTGGACCCGGAGCAAGTCGGCTTCATCCGCAACGGACAGAAGGGGTGCAGCCCTGACGCGCTGGTGGGCGACAACGGCATGGTCGAAATCAAGACCAAGCTGCCCCACCTGCAAATCGACGTCCTGCTCTGCGACGAGCTTCCGAGCGAGCACAAGGCGCAATGCCAGGGCGCCCTCTGGGTCGCCGAGCGCGAGTGGATCGACTTCGTATCCTACTGGCCCTCGCTGCCTCTGTTCGTGAAGCGCGTCTATCGCGACGACACCTACATCGCCTCGCTCGCCAGCGCCGTCGATCAGTTCAACGACGAACTCGCCGGCCTCGTGGCCCGCATCAACTCCATGGCCCCCGCACACGAAAGGATCGCAGCCTAATGTCGAGTCTCAACAAGGTCTGTCTGCTCGGAAATCTCGGGCAGGACCCCGAAAGCCGCAGCACCAACAGCGGCGATGAAGTCGTGAACTTCTCGCTCGCCACGTCGGAAAGCTGGAAAGACCGCGACGGCAACAAGCAGGAGCGGACTGAATGGCACCGAATTGTCATCTGGAACGAAGCTCTCGGCCGCGTCGCCAAGCAGTATCTCCGCAAGGGCTCCAAGGTCTATCTCGAAGGGCAGTTGCAGACCCGCAAGTGGACCGACCAGAGCGGCAACGACAAATATTCAACCGAAATCGTGCTCCAGAAGTTCCGTGGCGAACTGGTGCTGCTCGACAGCAAGGGCGGCGAGCAGGGCGGCGGCGGATCGCAGGCTCCGCGCGGGGGTAATCCCGACTTCGACAGCGACCTAGACGATGACGTCCCATTCATTTCAGCCGACCCGGCTCTGGAGCATCGGGTGCGGTAATGCGTCCCGCCGCCTTCAAGCCCCGGATCCAGAACAGCCATCGTGCTGACGAGTGGAAGCGTTGCGAGCCGTTCCTGAAATGGCTTCGCGGGCGCCCCTGCTTCATCAGCACGCTCGGCAAGACCAGCGATTGCATGGGCAAGGTCCGCGCCTGCCACTTCGACCCGTTCGGCGACAAGGGCATGGGCACGAAGGTTTCGGATTCCGCCTCGTTCCCGATGTGCGACGGGCACCATGCCGAGCAGCACGCGCGGGGCTGGCAGACGTTCCAGGCCGAGTACGAGTTCGACGGCCGCGATGTCGTCACCGCCTATTGGCTCGAATGGCTCACCAACACGCCGATGGGTCGCAAATGGGAGGCGGATCGCGCATGACCGGCCACACCGTCAGGCTCTCCGACAAGTTCAGCCGCGCCAAGGCTCAGCGGATCATCGCCCAAGCCCCCGCCGGCTATGTGGTAAGCGTCCGGGAGCCAAAGCGCACGCTCGACCAGAACGACAAGCTCTGGGCGATGCTCACCGATGTCAGCGTGTCCATGCCACTCGGCCGCCGGCACACCCCGGACGACTGGAAAGCCATCTTCATGAGCGCCTGCGGGTGGGAGTGCCAATTCGTCGAAGGTCTCGACGGGCGCCCGTTTCCCAAGGGCTTCCGAAGCTCTCACCTGACCAAATCGCAGATGACCGCGCTCATCGACTTCATCCAGGCATGGGGTGACGAGAACGGCGTGCGCTGGTCCGAACCGACACAGGAGGCCGCTTAGATGAGCATCCCCAACGACATTGCCTTGCGAGGCTATCGCGTCATCTATCGCCCAGCCGAGCCGCCGCGCTGTCCTGGCTGTGGCCGATCGCATTGGCTGGTCGGTCGGATTTCCGCGGAATGCGCCTTCTGCGCGACTGCCCTGCCATTGGCGGAGGCGGCGTAGCCATGAAGCTAGGGACGACCCCTTCGGGGCAACCCGCTCTCGCCTTCGGTCGAGCCGCAATCTTCGTTGCGTCTCGCCGGCTTCGCCGCTTCGATCGGGCGTAGGGGCGCGGGCGATGACCTCAGCGCGGCCTTTCTCACCCGACGACCTGGCCGACCGCTAGGGTTGCTCTGGCGAGCTTGTCCGGTCCATGCTCCGGCGCGGCGAGCTTGCCTATTTCAAGATCGGGAAGCTCTATCGCATCCCGGCCAACGAGGTTGAGCGGATCGAATGTCGGACGACTACAGACTCGGATGGCATCGGGGAAAGCGGACAATCGAGTTCTGCGACCCGACAAAGGCCACCGACGACAACCCCACAGGACGTGTTCGCCGGTCGCTTGGCACGGATGACAAGGGCCTCGCCGAGCAGCGCGCCCGCGACTTCTGGGCCAGCTACACCGCTGCGCCGAGCGAACGGATAAGCGATCTATGGCCGGTCTATCTCCGCGACAGGCTCAAGGAAGTGGCCCGAAAGGACCGCTTCAAGGCGACATGGGCCGCGCTCGAACCGCACTTCGGCCACCGCATCGGGACCGCGATCGAGCGCGAGGATTGCCGCGCCTATTACAAGGCGCGGAAAGAGCAGGGGATGGCCGACAGCACCATCCTGACCGAGCTCCAGCTATTGCGCGCCTGCCTCAAGCTGACGCTCAAGGACCGGGCGCCGAAGCTCTGGATGCCGCCCGAGTCGAAGCCGCGCACCAACTACCTCACGCCGGACGACATGGCGAAGGTGTACGAGGACGCCCGCTCGCCGCATATCGCCCTGTTCCTGGAACTGGCCTTGGCGACCGGGGCACGCGCTTCCGCTATCTGCGACCTGACGTGGGATCGCGTGGACTTCAAACACGGCTTCGTGGATCTGATGCCGGCGGGCCGCCACAAGACGAACAAGCAGCGCCCGGTTGTGCGCCTGTCCAAGCGTGCATTGGCGGCGCTGGAGAAGGCGAGGGAGGCTGCGACAACGGATCATGTCATCGAGTTCAACGGCAAGCCGGTGAAGAGCGTAAAGAAGGCGCTCCAACGGATCAGCGAGCGGACCGGGATAGACTTCTCGCCGCACGTCCTGAGACATTCGGCGGGCGTCTGGATGGCGAAAGCAAACGTGCCGCTGCCGAAGATAAGCCAGTTTCTCGGCCATACCAGCACGAAAGTGACCGAGAGGGTTTATGCTCGGTACCACCCTTCGCACATGGACGAGGCGAGCAACGCTTTGGAGTGGTGATCGGTACTTGTGTACCAACGGTACATGCGCTAGAAAATGCTGAAACCCGCAGAAAACCTTGGTGGGCGCTGACGGGCTCGAACCGCCGACCCTCTCGGTGTAAACGAGATGCTCTACCAACTGAGCTAAGCGCCCTTGCGCGTGCCGCCCTGCCATCTGGAGTGAAGCGCGGCAAGCCCCGGTCTAGAGCCACCCCATTACGGCCAGCAGGATCACTGTGCCGACCGCAGTGATCAGGAGCGAGCCGATGCAACCGGCGCGGTTAGAGAAGAACAGGAACATGCGCCGCTGAACGCGATCGTTGGCGGGCGGGTCCCTACAGGCTCCGAATGAGCTTGACCGCGACGGCGGCCCAGGGTGGGTC
>JAEWKG010000133.1 GCA_023386135.1 Pseudomonadota bacterium
GAGCACGATCACGCGGTCGGCATGGTTCATCGCCAGCGCGAGGTCGTGCAGCACTAGCACCACACCAGCGCCCTCGCTGGCAGCGCGGCGCAGGTGACGCAGCAGGGCGAGCTGGTGCGCGAGGTCAAGCGCGGCGAGCGGCGCGTCGGCAAGGATCCACTTGGGCTCGCCCGCCAGCACCCGCGCCAGCAGCGCCCGCGCGCGCTCGCCGCCCGACAGGCGCGAGACCGGCCGGTCCGCGAGGTCGCCCAGATCGAGCGCGGCGATGGCGGCCTCGACCTGCGCCGTCCCTCGGTCGCGATGCGGCAAGCGGCCGAGCGCGACGAGGCTGCGCACCGCGACGTCCCATGCGACTTCGCCTTCTTGTGGGAGGTAGCCGATCGCTTGCGCTCGTGTGCGAGGATGGAGCGTGGCTAATGCATCCCCGCCGAGGGTGACCACGCCCGCCTCGGATTCGAGCAATCCGGCGAGGCACTGCAGCAGGCTCGACTTGCCCGCGCCGTTGGGGCCGCAGATCGCGGTGATCTGCCCCGGCGCGAGCGTCACCGACACGCCCGCCAGCCGCCCGGTCAGGTGCAGGTCCTGAGCCGCGAGGATCATGCCAGCCCCCCCGAATGACCTTGGCGCATGCGCAGCAGCAGCCACAGGAAGAACGGGGCGCCTACCAGGCTGAGCGCGATGCCGAGGCGCAGCTCGGTCACCAGCGGCAGGACCCGGCACAGGCAGTCGGCTACCAGCACCAGCAGCGCTCCGGCCAGCGCGCTCGGCAGCAGGACCGAGGACGGCCGCCGGTCGGTCAGCGGGCGCACGAGATGCGGCACGATCAGGCCGACGAAGCCGACGATCCCCGCGACCGCCACCCCGCTGCCGACCGTCAGCCCGACGCCCGCGATCAGCCACGCCTGCAACCGCCGAGGGTCCATGCCGAGGCTGCGCGCGGCGCCCTCACCCAGCACCAGCGCGTCGAGGTCGCGCGCGGCCATCATCAGGCAGCCGATCCCCGCCAGCGTGAGCGGCGCGGCGATCCACACCTCGCGCCACGAGCGGTCGGTGAGCGCGCCCATCAACCAGGTGACGATCTCGCTCATCGCGAACGCGTTGGGCGCGAGGCTGATCGCAAAGCTGGTCAGCGCACCGGCGAGGCTGGCGATCATCATACCCGCGAGCGTGAACAGCGCGATGCCAGCGGTGCGGCCCGCGATCAGCCCGAGCAGTGCCATCGCCCCCGCTGCGCCCAGCAGCGCGAACAGCGGCAGTAGGTAGGGTGAGGCGGTGAACCCGAACCACAAGCTCGCCACCGCGCCGAGCGCCGCGCCGGGCGCGATACCGAACAGCCCCGGATCGGCGAGCGGATTGCGCAAATAGCCCTGCATCGCCGCCCCGCTCGCGCCGAGCCCCGCGCCAATCGTCAGCGCGAGGATCGCGCGCGGCAATCGCAGCTCGGCGAGGATCGCGGCGGCGTTGGGCGTGCTCCACGGATCGACCCACACCCGGCCCGCGAGCAGCGACAGCGGCACCGCGATTGCGATCAGGCCGAGCAGGATGGCGACGGGGCGGGTCACGAGACTTTCCGCCGGATTGCAGTCAGCCGCTCGACCGCGCGGATGACGGTGGGACCGCCGCAGTAGAGCAGCGTCGGATCGAACGCCGCTCGCTGCAGGTGCGGGAGGTGAGCGAGCACCGGATGGCGCTGCCCGCGCTCGCTGCCCGCCACCAGTAGCACCCGCGGCGGATCGGCCAGCAGGCGTTCGAGCGAGAGGTAGTCGGCTTGCCCCATTCCGCGCGCGGCGCTCTGGTTGACGAAACCGGTGCGGCGCAACAACTCGCTGACCAGCGCGCCATCGCCCGGCACGATGCCGTCGGGCTGCCACAGGATTGCCGGCACTGGGGCACCGGACGCAGCCGCCTGTGCCAGCGCGCCCTCAATCCGCGCCACCAGCGCCTCGCCGCGCTCGGGATGACCCGCGAGCGCGGCCAGTTGCCGTACCTGGGCCTCGCTATCGGCAACGGTCGAGGCAATGCCGACCATCTCGACCCGCATCCCGAGGTCGCCGAGCGCGCCGCGCGTCGCCGGGTCCATGAAGCTGCTGCCGACCACCACGTCGGGGTCGAGCGCGAGGACTTCCTCCACCGTGCCGCCGGTCGAGCGGAACGCGCGCGCCTTGGCCAGGTCCATCGACGTGCCGCGCGGGTCGTGGCTGTAGCGGCTGATCGCGAGGATCTGCTCGCGGTCCGCCACCTCGGCGAGGATCGCGTCCGTGCAGGGGTTGAGGCTGACGATCGTCGGATGGGAATTTACGGGCGGAAGCTCTTCGCCCGCACAGCCAATCAACACCGTCACCCCCGCGAACGCGGGGGCCCATCTCCAAAGATAGCGCCAAGACACTCGGCCGGAGATGGGTCCCCGCTTTCGCGGGTATGACGGGATTTTGGAACTCACAGCCGCACTCGCGCCCCCACGAACGCCGCGCGGCCGCGCGTGCCGTAGCCGGCGACCTCGGTGTAATGCGCGTCGAACAGGTTTTCGACCCGGCCGTAAAGCTCGAGCGTTTCGCCGAACGGCACGCTGGCGCGCAGATCGGTCACCACGTGGCCGTCGACACGCGTGAAATTGCCCGCATCGTCGAAGCTGTCGCCGACCAGCCGAACGTCGGTACCCAGCGTCAGCCCCAGCGGCGTCCGCCAATCGGCGGTCGCGGTCAGCGCGTGGCGCGGGCGGCGGGCGAGATCGTTGCCGGTGCCGCGATCCTTCGCGTCGAGATAGCTGTAGGCGAGGCTGGCGCGCAGCCGCTCGCTCGGGGCGAGCCCGAACTCGACCTCGAACCCCTGCGCCCGCGCGCGGCCGACGTTGTCGTAAGTGCCGTTCGGGCGGTTGGTGCAGATACCGGTCACCACCCCGAAGCAGGAGACGAAATCGATCAGATCTGTGCTGTTGCGGCGGTAGAGGGTCACCGCTCCCCACGTCGGTGCGGCGCGCGTGCGCCACGCAAGGCCGACATCGAAGCTGCGGCTGCGCTCCGGCTGAAGCTGCTCGTTCCCGAAGTCGGAGAGCAGCTGGAACAGCGTCGGCGCCTTGAAGCCTTCGTCGTAGGACGCGCGCAGGCGCAGGTCGGGCGCTATCTCGTAGCTCGCGTCGGCGCCGAGGCTGGTCTCACCGCCAAAGCGCGCATGCTGGTCGCGGCGCAGGCCGGCGTGGGCGGAGAGCTTGCCGTACTCCACCCCCGCCTGCGCGTAGGCGCCCCAGATGTGCGTGTGTTCGGGCGCGCTGAACAGGGAGGCGAAGCGGGTCCATTCGCCCTCGCCGCCGAAGTTCAGGATTACGGGCCCAATCGGCCGCCATTCGCCGCGCAGATCGACGCGCTGCGAGTGGCCGTCGGTGGTGTAGCTCGGCGCCGGGCCGAACGCGGGGTCGAAGCTGTCGCGCTCGGTGTCGGCGAACGAATACGCGCCGCGCAAGTAGAGCGCGCCGCTGTCGTAGATCGCCCCCGCCGCGCCGGTGTACTGGCGGGTGCGCTGGCTCTCCGCGGTGTCGCTGAAGACGTAGGTAGGCGGCGGGAAGCCGTCGAGGTCGAGGTCGCCCTTGGCGTAACGGCCTTGGGCGAACAGCTCGAGGCTGGGCGACAGGTACGCCCGTGCCTGGGCGTTGGCGGACCACTGCTCGAACCCGTCGGGCTCGGTGCCCGTGGCGGCGGCGGAGAAGCCGTCGGTGCGCTGCCATCCGGCCGAGCCGCCGAGGAAAAACGCGTCGCTCCCCACCCCGCCGCTGGCGGTAAGGTAACTGCTGTCGTCCGCGCCGTATTCGCCGCTGGCCGAGAGGCCGCGCCGGGCGCGGGTGGTCACCAGCAGCACCCCGCCGATTGCGTCCGAGCCCCAGATGGTCGAGTTGGACCCGCGGAGCAGGTCGAGCTTCTCGATCTCGCCCGCGGCGAGGTTGCCGAAGTCGAACCCACCGCCGGGTGCGCCCGGATCGGCAACCTTCACCCCGTCCACCAGCACCAGCAATTGCTCCGCCGCCGCGCCGCGCACTCGCACGCCGGTGAAAGCGCCCGGGGGGCCGTTGCGGGTGATCGTGACGCCGGGCGCGCGCTGCAGCACGCGGGTCACGTCGGCGCCCTGCACCGCGTCGATCTCGGCTTGGCCGATGACGGTGACCGGCTGGCCGGTATTCTCGACTCCGCTGCCGGTACCGGTCGCGGTAACGGTGATGGTCGTCGGGTCAACGCGCTGGTCCGCGATGACAATCTCGTCGTCCTGCGCCAGCGCAGGCTGCGCGGCGAGAATCGAACTCAGCAGAAACAGATACTTGGGCATGATACCTCCGGTCATGTGCGAAGTCGCTCATGACGGAAGGCCGGCCGGAATTGGCCTGCCCCGCTTGCCTTCGGTACACCCCGCCCGCCGGCTCGAACGACCATCGCGGGCAGGTCTCCTGGCTCCCGGATCGTCGCTCCCGGCCGCCTTCCCGTGCGCGAGGCACAGTGGCGAATGGCCGGTCGCTCCCCGGTCACAGTTGCGGGGGCAGCGGAGGTATCGCACCTCCTTCCCTCTTCGGCCCGGTGCAAACCGGACAACCCGTGACGTCGCGCCGCCCTTAGGCCGCGCCGGCGTGCCATGCAAGTTAACCGCCCGGCAGGCATCCGGCTTAACCGTTCCCTGCGGCCTGTTCCGTCAAGGGACAGGGTCGGCGGCGCGCTCGCGGAAACCATCCCGCGCGCGTAGGCCGACCACCTTGCCAGGAGCCCGTTTGCCCCGCACCGCCAGCCTTCGCCACACCCGCCCGCGCCCTGCCGACCGGCTACGCGCCCTGTTCGCGTGGGACGGGCCGCATCGCGGACGCCGGCTGCTCGCGCTCGCCGCGGCGGTGGCGGTGCCGGCGATGGCCGCGCCGGGTGAGTGGTCGTTCGGCACGCAAGGCACCGCGCAGAGCCATCCGATGCCGTTCGAGACCCCGGGCGAAAGCTTCCCCGGCTCGGCGTTCTTCTACCTCGACGACCTGCCGCAGCCGCCCGCGGACGACGCTTCGTTCGACCCGGCCCCGCCGCCGTTCGACACCGGCGCGCACTCCGACGCGACGCTCCCCGCCGGCCCCTCGGCCCGCTCGTTCGTCGAGCTCGGCAGCGGGCTCGACAAGGCGCGCGCGCTGCAGTGCATGACGATGGCGATCTACTACGAGGCGGCGAGCGAGCCGACCGACGGCCAGCGCGCGGTGGCGCA